>CBIHPC010000130.1:0-16221 GCA_966211305.1 uncultured Niastella sp. | reverse complement strand
CCTTGAAACCAAATTCTTTGAACTTACTCAAAATAATAACTAGTATGGGCCAGCTGTTAGCAATAGAATGGATGAAGGTAAAGAACTACCGTGTGTTCTGGATCCTGTTATGCCTTTATGTAGCCACCATATTCGGCTCCAATTATATTGTCTTTCGCATACAGGAAAATTTCTACCAGATACGCCAGGCCAAGGGCATTGCTGAAATGATATTAGGCACGCCCTACTCTTTTCCTACTGTTTGGCAAACAACGGCCAATATCAGCAGTTTCCTGTTGTTTATTCCCGGCCTCATCATGATCATTACCATTACCAACGAATACAGTTTTAAAACCCACCGGCAGAATGTCATAGATGGCTGGACGCGGCAACAATTTATCGTAGCCAAGATCATGATGGCGGCGTTGTTGTCGTTACTATCGACAGTAGTAGTGTTCATGGCCGCCACCCTGTATGGTTTTATGGAAGGCACGAATTCGTTCAGCTTCGACGGGTTTTCCTATATCTGGTTATACCTGCTGCAGGCCATGAGCTATATCATGGTTGCCGTAGTGATGGCCGTATTGTTTAAACGCGGTGGTTTGGCCATTGGCGTTTTCTTTTCTTATGCCCTGGTGCTGGAACAGATCATCGTATTGTTATTGAACAAATACGCCAATTATTCCGGCCGGTACTTACCGCTGGAAACAACCGATATGCTGGTGCCTTTTCCGAGGATACAACAGATCATGAATAAAATAATTTCCACGCCGCCTAACTATACGGCCATATTCATTATGGCGCTGATCTACCTGGGTGCGTATTTGTTTTTTTCCGTTAAAAAGTTTACGACCGACGACCTGTAATTATTTTTTCAGCAGATCATCCAGCGCCACTTCCAGCGTAGGAAATACAAACTGGAACCCGCTGTCGGTGATCTTGTGGCAGCTTACTTTTGCGCTTTTCAGGATCTCGATGCTCAGTTCACCGAGGATCAGTTTAAGTATAAATGAAGGAACATAGATGGGAATGTGAAAGCTGCCTTTCATTTTTTTAGCCAGTGTAAGCATCAGGTTCTTATTGGTAACGGGTTGAGGGGCCACCGCGTTGTATTCGCCCTTTATACTTTCATTGCCGATGGCATACAGGAACATGCGGCAAACATCGTAGATATGGACCCAGCTGGTTATCTGGTCGCCGTTGCCGAAAATAGGCGCTATGCCCGCACGTATTGGTTTTTTAAATTCTGTAAAGGCGCCGCCGTCGTTGCTTAAAACTATACCTGCACGAAAAATCACCAGGCGTTTGTTCAATGCAGTTACAGGCTTTATGGCATTCTCCCATTTTACACAGGTATCGCCCAAAAAATCATCACTGGCGGGATCGCCTTCTTTAAAATAAGGTTGTGAAGTGGTTCGCTTTTTATCATCGCCATAAAAGCCGATACCCGAAATACTTATCACCGCTTTTACTTTATTGGTGTTTTCCTGCATCGCTTTTACCAGCAACTCACCGCTTTGCACCCGGCTGTCAACAATTTCCTTTTTGCGTTTTTTCGTCCAGCGTTTATCGGCCACGCCGGCGCCTGCGAGGTTAATGATATAATCGGCTTTTTGCAATGCATCGATGTCGATGGTCTTTTGAGAGGGGTCCCAGGCGGCATATGATACATTGGCTGTACCTGTTCCGCTGCGCGGAAGGCTGCGCGTAAGAATGATTACCTGGTGTTGCTGAGCGGCTAGGAATTTGCTCAGGGCTTTGCCGATGGTACCTGTACCGCCGGTGATTAGTATGGTTGCCATGGTACAAAGGTAGGAGAAATACAGGTTAAAGGTTAAAGCTCAAAGCCGAAAGCGAATACAAATACAGCTGCAAGCGTATTCAAAATACAGCTACATTGAACATTCAATATTCTTCTGTATCCCTTTCTCATTTTTCATTCTTCATTTCTCATTTCCCTCCCTTCTACATTCTACATTGAACATTCGATATTCTTCTGTTTTCGGTATTCCTTTCTTATTTAAAAGAAAATCCCCCCGATTAGTCGGGGGGACTACAACTAAAAACAACAATCGCTGTATTAAAACAATCGATTTAACCCGGAACTCCTGTTCAATGAACCTTTACTCTCAATACAAACAGGTAGCACACCGGGTGGGACAGGATCTAAACAACAATCATTAATCAGGTTTTTTTCCATCTAAAAACGTGTTCAGCGTGGAAATTTGACCATTATTATTTTCGTCGGCTTTCACTTCATACTTGCTGTAGAAGTTTTCTACGTTTGAAACCGTATTGTACAGTTCCAAATTGCGGCGGATGTATGCCGGCACAGTTTCAAACTCGTTGTTAGGGTCAGCTCCGTTAATATTGAACGAAAGGTTGCGCAATTTCTGAATTCGTTCAGCTGCACGGCGTTTTTGTTCTTCTGCTTCGTCTAGCATAGCCAGGTCCTCAACAGAAATGTTACCGTTACTAACAGGGGGTTGAGAATGATGGGCCCCAGGCTCATCCGCCGCTGGAATATCATCTTTGAATACCAGATGCAGCTCATTGGAAGGATCATCTTCCTGGAGTGGGTTTGCATTGGTATTTTTAACTGGTTCCTTCATAGGCGAATTTTCTGGTTTGGATTCCTCTTTTTTTGGTTCTGCATAAATATTGGCGGGCTTGGCCAAGTATCCTCCGGATGCTGCAGACACCGAAGAATTATTTTGATTCTTTTGTGGCTGTTGTTGCTGCTGTTGTTGTTTTATAGAGGAATTTTGGATGGGGTCGGATGGCTGCGAAAGTACCCATTCAATTTTTTCCGGTGCGCCGTTTTTATCCACAGTATTTTTACCAGCATCCTCATTCGTAAAAAGTTCGAGCGCTACCGGTCCTGCCGTATTCTCATTATCAACCAGCCTGGGCGCCAGTTCTGGCTTTATGTCCGGTTCGTTTTTTTCCTCTTTTTTCTCGGCAACCGGTTGTTCCTTTTTAGCTTTATCGTTGGCTCCCAAAGTAAGAATGATCTTATCGTCTTTCTTTGGTTCGGCTTTTGGCGCCGCCGCTTTTTTGAAAGGGTCTTTATGTTCAAAGCCGGTGGCAATAAGGGTAATACCCAGTTTATCGCCCAGCGAATCATCGTAGCCCATACCGAGAATTACATCGGTACCTTCACCGGCCTGATCTAACAGGTAGTTCTGAATGATCTCTACTTCATCCATTGTGAACTCATATTCACCTTCGGCTGAATTGATATTAATTAATATCCATTTTGCGCCACGGATATCGTTATCATTCAGCAATGGCGAGTTCAGCGCTTCTTCGATCGTACGCAATGCCCGGTCTTCCCCGCTGCAGGCTGCGCTGCCAAGGATAGCTACGCCGCCGTTACGCATAACGGTGCACACATCGGCAAAGTCAACGTTGATCTGGCCGGTACTATTAATTACATCAGTAATACATTTGGCAGCCGTAGCCAACACGTTATCAGCTTTCGAGAAAGCTTCCTTCATTTTCAGGTTACCGAACTGGTGACGCAGTTTATCGTTGCTGATCACCAGCAATGTATCAACAGACTGTTTCAGTTCTTTTATCCCATATTCAGCCTGCAGCTGACGTTTCTTACCCTCGTATGAAAATGGTGTAGTTACGATACCAACAGTAAGTATGTCAAGATCTTTACATATTTTGGCAATAATAGGGGCGCCTCCGGTTCCGGTTCCGCCGCCCATGCCTGCAGTGATAAATGCCATTTTGGTATTCACTTCCAAAATGCGCTTAATTTCTTCAAGGCTTTCTTCCGTAGCCTGTTTACCTATTTCAGGATTTGCTCCTGCTCCCAATCCCTGTGTAAGGTGGGGCCCCAACTGCACTTTATTAGGCACCTGGCTTTGTGAAATAGCCTGGGCATCGGTATTACAAATAATAAAGTTAACGCCCTCAATTTGCTGGCTATACATGTGGTTAACCGCATTGCTACCGCCGCCACCTACACCAATTACTTTGATGATAGATGATTTCTCCTTCGGTAAATCAAAATGAATCATAGCTTACTGTTTAACAGCCCCACCAGCCTACCCTCACTCGCTGTTGAGACCAGATTAAGAATAACGGGTTAGTTTACAAATTTGCATGGTATCGATGCATGTTACTGCGCAACAGCGTAAATGCCATGCCGGCATTTTTCATATTCCCCGGATTTTCTTTTTCAATAGGTTGAATGTACGCGGTCTGTTATCATTTCCTGTTTTTATCCGCCGAAGCCTTGGCGAAGGCGGATCCTGTTACTTGTTATTTGTTACTTGTTTGTCCGCCGTAGCTTAAGCGAAGGCGGGTTACCTGGCTATTGTATTTTGTTTATTGAGCCTTTATAATGCGTGGTCTTCTTCTTCCTTGAACAGTTCGATGATACCATCTTTGAACTTGCCCCAGAAATCCTTGATGCCTTTGCGGTTCCTTACTTTTTCTGCCTGCAGTTCATCTTCTTCGATCATTTCTTCTTCTTCGATGGCTGCATTTTTACGCAGATTTTCAGGGATCTCGAATTTCCTGAACTGATTCTCGAACTGCTTGCGATGATGTTCGTAATCGCTGTAGCCTTTCAAGATAAGACCGATACAGGTTGAATAAGTTGGGCGGGCCAATTCTTCAATATGTCCTGCTGCCAGGTGCTCGGTAGGGTAACCAATGCGGGCGTTCAGTCCGGTTACATATTCTGTCAACTGAATGAGGTGTTTTAATTGAGAACCGCCACCAGTCAATACGATACCACCATTGAGCATCCGGCTATCCAAACCAACCTGCTTCAGGTGATAGGTAACAAAATCCATGATCTCACTCATACGGGCCTGTATGATGTTGGCCAGGTTCTTTACACTGATCTCTTTGGCCGGCATACCGCGCAAACCCGGTATAGTAATGAAGGCATTGCTGCGGGCTTCATTTGCCAGTGCACTTCCGAACTGCACTTTCATTTGCTCAGCCTGAGTTTTCAAAACACCCAAACCGGTTTTGATATCATTGGTAATATTCTCACCACCGAAAGGTATAACAGCTGTATGTTTTAAGATACCTTCATAAAATACAGCGAGGTCGGTAGTACCACCACCAATATCAACAATGGCTACACCTGCTTCCAGGTCTTCTGTTCCCATTACGGCTGAAGCAGAGGCGAGTGGTTGTAATACCAGGTCCTTTGTTTTCAAACCGCTTTTTTCTACAGCACGGGTAATATTCCGGATGGCATTCTTGTCGCCGGTGATGATGTGGAAATTAGCACCAATTTTCACGCCACCATAGCCAATTGGGTTAGGAATATTTTGAAAATTATCAACTGTAAACTCCTGGGGTATCACATCGATGATCTGATCACCTGCAGGAATGTACGTTTTATACTGATCAGAGATCAACTGATCGATCTCACGTTGCGAGATCTCATCGTCGGTTTGCTGACGCACGATGTCGCCACGGGTTTGCAGGCTTTTTATATGATGGCCTGCAATACCTACATATACTTCATTTATCTCCAAACCCGGATTTGATGCGAAGCAGTTCTCAAGCGCCATGTTAATGGCCTTGATGGTTTCATCGATATTAAGCACCTGTCCGTGCTTAACACCGTTGGAGTTGGCCCGGCCAAAACCAATGATCTCCAGCTTGCCGAATTCATTCTTTCGGCCGGCAATCGCGGCAATTTTTGTCGTACCGATATCCAGTCCGACAATAATGGGTTGTTGTTCGTGTTGCATAACTATCCTGTTTTTAGTTGTTGTATTGAGGGGGCGTTGCTCTATTTATTCAATCATTTTTTCTACTCTTACAATGTTCTTACTTCACTGCTATTACCTGTCGTGCGTATCGTACATTCAGCTTCTGGTATACATCCATTCCGGTCCTGCTCAACACCTGCTGATAAAACAACAGCAACCTTTTGAACTTCTTCTCGTAATCGGTACCGTCACCAAACTGTATTATATGGTTGCCTACCACGGGGATAATCTCAAATGAACGATCGGGCCGGATATCTATTTGCGAAACCTGTGCCATCCAGAAATCATCATGCACCAGGTAATCGCTGATATTTATTATATCCCGCATCAACACACTGTCTGCTCCATTTAGTTTATCCTTCTCCGAACGAAAACCGGTAAACACGGGCAAACGGGCCGAGAACTTATCTGACAACGGTAATTTTTCGCCACTGCTATCGATGTAAAAGCTATTGCCTGTTACCGTAAATAACCGGGCCACGGGCATTCGCTCTTCAACCCGCACCTGTAATATGCGGCTGTTATCGAAGTACAGTTCCGCATTTTTCACCCACACATTGTTCCTGAGCTGGTTTTCCATTGTGCGCAGGTCGAAACTTTTTATGGGTTTTCCCTGCACACCGCCCTGTACTACCAGCAAGGTTGCGATATCTTTTTTATCAAGGAACCACTGGTCAACCTTGCCTTTTATCCTTATCGCATACCCTTCACAGGTCTTATTGCTTTGTGAATTCATCGCCGCTACCAGCAATACCATAGTGCCGGCTGCTATACACAACCAGAAAGTCACCAGTATCAATCTTCTGACAGAGCGTTTCTTTTTCATGTGATCTTATATTCCTGCAGGCACCTATGGGTACGACTACCGTTACGTAGAACCTGCAGGTGTCTGCACTTATTCTATTTCTCAATGATCTGCTTAACCGGTAAAACCAGCGTATCGATATCACCGGCGCCGGCTGTGATCAATAACCAGCCATTGCCGCTTTTTGTTGATGAGTCTTTCACCTCTTTAATCCATTGCACCAACTGCTCTTTATTCAATACCTGTTTGTTCGGGTTCTTCATTTTGTCGAGTATGGTGTTGCTGGTGACGCCTTCTATCGGTAATTCCCTTGCCGGATAAATGGGCAACAGCACTACCTCATCGGCCATATCGAGCACTTCGGCAAACTCGGCTGCCAGGTCTCTCGTTCTGGTGAAAAGGTGTGGTTGAAATACCACGGTACACTTCATGTTCCCGAACAATCCTTTGGCCCCGGTTATCAAAGCGCGCAACTCTTCGGGGTGATGGGCGTAATCATCAACAAACGTAAGCCCCATCCCGGCCTCCCCCGGTGTGGGAGGAGTTTTTAGAACAT
Source organism: uncultured Niastella sp. (assembly GCA_966211305.1). GTDB lineage: Bacteria > Bacteroidota > Bacteroidia > Chitinophagales > Chitinophagaceae > Niastella. The sequence goes on along the minus strand of CBIHPC010000130.1, from coordinate 9,125 downwards.
ATTCGAACCGGCGTCTTACTCCCCTGAATGCTTCTACTGCCGCTTTAATTTTTTCATCATCAATTCCAAGGCGGTGGGCAATAGCTATAGCAGCTATTACGTTTTCTATATTGTGCAAGCCGCCCATGTTCAACACCACGTTTGCCAGCTTCCACTCTTTCACCTGCACATCGAATACATATGTACCATGCTGCATCTGAATATTACAGGCATAAATATCAGCCTGTGTATTTTGCAAATGGTAGGTCAAATGGTTCGGCGCTTTCAGTTCCTTTCCTCTTGGCAAACCAAACTTACTGATCAACGTTCCGCCTGGTTTTATTTTACCGGCAAACTCAATGAACGCATCTTCCATGGCGTCGGGTGTTCCGTAAATGTCCAGATGATCGGGGTCCATTGCACTGATCACCGCCACATCGGGGGTCAACCGTAAAAAGCTGCGATCGTATTCGTCGGCTTCCACCACACAGGTATCGCGTTCATGGCTCCAGTAATTACTGTTATAGTTCACAGCAATGCCACCGAGGAAAGCATTACAACCATATTCACTGTGGCGCAGAATGTGCGCTACCATGGTAGTAATGGTTGTTTTGCCATGCGTTCCGGCCACACAGATATTAAAAGAACTTCTTGTTATAGCCCCCAGCACTTCACTTCGTTTCAACAACGGATAGTTGTTTTGCTGGTAAAACGCCAGCTCGGTATGTCCCTTCGGCACTGCCGGCGTATACACTATCAATTGTGCATCTTTTGGCGCCAGTTCCAGATTGTCTTCATAGTGTACCGGAATACCTTCGTTTACCAACTGCTTTGTAAGCGGGGTTTCGGTTTTGTCGTAACCGCTCACTTCCTTTCCATGAAATTTGAAGTAGCGGGCCAGTGCACTCATTCCTATACCACCGATCCCTATGAAATAAACTCTTTGTATATCTTTTATATCGATCATTGTCTTTATTCGTGAATCGTGAAACGGCAAACGTGAAACGGCAAACGTGAAACGTGAGAGGATTTCCGAATTTCGAGTTCTCCTGCTTCATACGACTATTTCTTCTTTTGCCTTCCCCTTTATCGGCTCTATCAACTTTTCAACCAGCCTTAACTTGTTAACTCGTCAACCAGTCAACTCGTTAACTAATCAATCTCAACACTTCCTTCGCAACAACTTCATCTGCATCAGTAACTGCCAGCCTGGCTATGTTTTCTTTTAATGACCGCTGCTGGTCCTCATCACGGGCAAGGGCAATTGCGGTTGGAACCAGTTTTTCCCTTGCTTCACTGTCCTTTATCAATAAGCCGGCCTGTTTGTTCACCAGGTTTTGCGCATTGGCAGTCTGATGATCTTCTGCAGCAAACGGAAACGGCACAAACACTACAGGTTTTTTCGCTACACATAATTCAGCTACCGACATGGCGCCTGCTCTCGAGATCACAATGTCTGCGGCCGCGTACGCATATTCCATTTGCGTAATGAAACTGTTGGCCCAGATGTTCCGGTTCTCCGCCGCCCTTGCGCTGGCTTTTTCAGCATACAGTTTACCGGTTTGCCATATCAGCTGCACGTCATTCTGTATGAATGCATTTATATTGGCATCTATCGCTTCGTTTATTCCTTTTGCTCCTAAACTTCCGCCGGTAACAAATACCGTTTTCTTCGAAGCATCTAACCCAAAGAACTGAATGCCTTCTGAACGGCTGATGGTATTGTTTACAATGTTCTGCCGTACCGGGTTGCCGGTGATCATGATCTTGTTAGCCGGAAAAAACTTTTCCATGCCATCGGTTGCCACAAAGATCTTACTGGCATTTCTACCCAGCATCATGTTCGCCTTACCGGCAAATGAATTGGCCTCGTGGATAAATGTGGGTATTCCCTTTGCCTGCGCCGAGCGCAATACCGGATAGGTTGAATACCCTCCCACACCAATCACCGCATCGGGTTGAAATGTTTTAAGAATGCTTCGAACCTGCCAGAAACTTTTTATGAGTTTTAATGGCAATCCGATATTTTTTATCAAAGAACTTCTGTTAAAACCGGCGATGTCTAATCCTACTATATTATATCCTGCCTGCGGCACTTTTTCCATTTCCATTTTTCCTTTGGCCCCTACAAACAGGATCTCAACGGATGGTTCCAGTTTACGCAATGCATGTGCAATGGCCACTGCCGGAAAAATATGTCCGCCCGTTCCTCCCCCTGCTATGATTATCCGGCGCCCCCCCCTCGCCCCCCCGGTGGGAGGGTGATGTGAGCCTGTTGATATATTTTGTGACTCGCTCATTGTACAATTTTTTTGAAAGCTTACTTGCCTTTCTCCAAATCATTCATCGCTATATCGGTCAGCGGTTTCAACGCCTTGCTTCTTTCCGCTTTGTCTGCTTTCTCCGCTTTCCCGGCCATTTCTGCTTTTTCTGCTTCGGTGGCTTTTACTTTCTTCACCGCTTTTTCCTTTTTGGCTTTCACCGGTGTTTCTTCTTCTTCCTCCACCTCGGCTTCTTCCTCTTCAGCAGCAGCTTTCTTTTTCTCTTTTGCTTCACCGGTTGCTTTTGGTGTGGCCGGCGCTTCGAGCTGTTCTACATTACGGGCCACACTTAAGATGATGCCAATGGCCAGGCAGGTGAACATGAACGAGCTGCCACCCATACTTACCAGCGGTAATGTAACCCCTGTTACCGGGAACAGGTTAACCGTTACCGCCATATTGATGAGGGCCTGTATCACCAGCGTGAAGCTTAAGCCTAACGCCAGAAATGCCCCAAAAGCATAAGGGCATTTTTTAAATATCCTGATACTCCTCAACAGGAACAGCAGGTATACAAATAAGAGAAAACAGCCCCCCACCAGTCCATACTCTTCAATGATGATCGCAAAAATGAAATCTGAATACGGGTGCGGTAAAAAGTTCCGCGTTTCACTATTACCCGGACCTAACCCCAGCAAACCGCCTTTTGCGATGGCGATCTTTGCCTGGTTGATCTGGTAGTTCTCATCTTTATCAACCTGTTTGCTGTCGTAAACAAAGTTTTGCACGCGGCTTATCCAGGTGGGGATACGTCCGGTTTGCAAAAAGAAGGGCAGTTCAGCGCATTTCTCTTCTTTCTTATCATAAAAAGCTACAGCTATCATTACCAGTATCGCTACGGGAATGGCGGCTATCCCAATTGTCAGTAACAGGTGTTTGGTGCTTGCCCGGCCTATAAATAATAACAACATGCTGGTAGCAGCTACCAGCAATGCGGTTGACAGGTTGGCCGGGGCTATCAACATACAAACGATACCTACGGGTATGATCACGGGGACATATCCCTTTTTGAAATCCTTTATCACTTCCTGTTTTTTGCTCAGCAGGCGGCTAAGGAACATGAAGAGCGCCAGCTTGGCGAGATCGGAAGTTTGAAACGTCAGATTAATGATAGGTAACCGGATCCAGCGGCTGCCCTGGTTTAATTCAACGCCAAAGAATAAGGTATATATCAATAAGGGTATCGAGATCATGAATAAGATCCGCGCTACCCTTGAATACAAGGTATAATTCACCCGGTGTGAAAAATAGATGATTGCCAGGCCCATGATGGTAGTTACTACCTGTTTGAACAGGTACACCTCGGTGTTTCCGCGGTTATACTTATATGCAAGTAATCCGGTAGAACTATACACCGCCAGCATTGACACCAGGGCCAATACGACCACAATGGCCCAGATGACCTTGTCACCCCGGGTTTTGCTCAGCAGGCCGCCTGCATTTGTATCCTTCAACGATATGTCGTTTGCGCCTGTCATTTATCTATACAGAGATTCTTTTCCAGTGTACTTACCAACCCTTCAGTTCTTTTTCGTCTACAATTCGCGCACTGCCTGCTTGAACTGGTCGCCGCGATCTTCGTAATTCTTAAACAGATCGAAGCTGGCGCAGGCCGGGCTTAACAGAACCGTATCGCCCGGTGTGGCAAAATGAAATGCAGCTTTTACGGCTTCTTCTGCCGAAGCGGTGTTCACCATCAACTGTACATCATTTTTAAATGCTTCATGTATTTTACGGTTATCCGTACCTAAACACACGATCGCTTTTACTTTTTCGCGAACGAGGTCGGTAAGGATAGAATAATCATTTCCTTTATCTACCCCACCTAATATCAGAATTGTAGGCCGCTCCATGCTCTCGAGGGCATACCAGGTGCTGTTTACATTCGTGGCCTTGCTGTCGTTAATGAACTCAACACCACGTACTGTGCTCACGGGTTCCATCCTGTGGGCCAGCGATTCGAATGTTTGAACGGCTACGCGGATCTTCTCCTTGCGAATCCCCATCGTTACACCACCTAAACTTGCTGCCATCGTGTTATTCTGGTTGTGTTTTCCTTTTAAAGTAAAATCACTCACATTCATCTGCATCTTCTCATCATCAACTGTAACAGTCATCTGTCCGTTCCTGATAAAACCGCCCTGGGGTAATTCTTTACTCATACTGAATGGTAATGGGTTAGATTTAATAGTATATTTCTCTAAGTACTGCATGGTTACCGGATCATCGGCACAGTAAATAAAATAGTCCTGCGCTGTTTGGTTCTCAGCTATCCTGAACTTACTGTGTATATAGTTTTCGAACCGGTAATCATATCTGTCCAAATGGTCTTCCGAGATATTGGTGAGTATCGCTACATCGGGCCTGAACGTTTCAATATCATCTAACTGAAAACTGCTGATCTCCGCCACATACAATTCCTTCGGGTCTTCTGCTATCTGTTTGGCGAATGAATAACCGATATTGCCCACAAGCGCACAATCCAGCCCGGCGGTTTTACATATGTGATACATCAACGACGTTGTTGTCGTTTTTCCGTTACTGCCCGTAATGCCAATGATCTTACTGTTGCCTTTGTAGCGGTATGCAAATTCTATTTCACTGATCACCGGTATTCCTTTTTTCCTGATCTGCTTAACCAGTTCGCTCTTCTCAGGAATGCCCGGACTTTTCATCACTTCATCCGCGTTCAATATCTTTTCTTCGGTATGCTGATTTGCTTCCCATTCGATCCCGTATTTATTCAGCTCCTCTTTATATTTCTCTTTTACCGCTCCACCGTCCGATACAAATACATCATACCCCTTCTGCCTGCCAAGAATGGCAGTGCCAACGCCGCTTTCGCCGGCTCCAAGTATTACCAATCGCTTACTCATGTAAATACTAACTCCATTACGTGCCGGTCATACCGGTACTTATATTATTAATCGGGTGTTATCCGGATTAAAGGGGGTTCTTCCTTAGTTTGAATTTGTACTGCTCTACCACACTCTACCTACTACTATGATTGGTTTTCCTTAAGTGGAAATTCAGAGTGATGGTTTTTCAGTAATCAGTTTATTATCATTCAAGCTACCGGCTAACCGGTCTGGCTTTTTATTATCTTATTTTCAGTGTTACTATCGCAAACACGATACACAGAATGGTCACTATCCAGAACCTCGTTACGATCTTCGATTCATGGTAACCCAGCTTTTGGTAGTGGTGGTGCAACGGGCTCATGAGGAATATTCTTTTTCCTTCACCATATTTCCGCTTCGTGTATTTGAAATACGACACCTGCAAGATCACACTCAGGTTCTCAACCAGGAACACACCGCAGAAAATAGGGATCAGTAATTCTTTTCTTACAATGATCGCCAGTGCGGCAATGATGCCCCCCAGCGTCAAACTTCCCGTATCACCCATAAATACCTGCGCCGGATATGAATTATACCACAGGAACCCTACGCAGGCCCCGATCATGGCGCCGATGAATATACTCAACTCACCGAGGTTGGGTATATACATAATGTTCAGGTATTCGGCAAACCGCAGGTTACCGCTCGCGTACGCAAAGATGCCCAAACATGCTCCTATAATGGCGCTTGTTCCTGTTGCCAACCCATCGATACCATCGGTTATGTTGGCGCCGTTGGAAACTGCCGTTACAATAATGATAACGATGATCACATAAAGGATCCAGGTCAAAGAGCGTAAACCTTCCGGTAACAGTTTCGAATAGTTGAATTCGTGCGACTTTACAAACGGAATGGTTGTAATGGGCTCATCGGCTACCACAAACTTTTTAACCTGACCGTCAAAAGTTATTTCCCGGTAGTTGGCGGTTTCGGCCGGAGGGGTTGTACCGGTAAATTCCCGCCAAGCCTTTGTATTGTTATTAAATAACAATGTGGCTGCCACTACAAACCCCAACACTACCTGTCCTAATATTTTGAACCACCCTGCCAAACCATCCTTATCACCTTTTTTATATGCGATGCCTTGTTGCTGGGCCAGCTTTTTGGCGCGCAGTTTCAGGTAATCATCTATAAAACCTATCATCCCCAGCCATACGGTCGCAAACAACATGAGGCGGATGTATGCCTTTGTTAAATCGGCCAGCAGGAGCGTTGGAACCAGAATTGCCAGGATGATTATAAAACCGCCCATGGTTGGCGTTCCCTTCTTTTGCTGTTCACCGGCCAGCCCCAGATCGCGTACGGTTTCGCCTACCTGTTTTTTACGCAGGTAATTGATGAACTTTTTTCCGAACACGGCCGATATTACCAGCGACAGGATCACTGCCAGCAATACCCTGGATGTAATGAACTGAAACAGCGCATTACCAGGTATCTTAACCCCCAATTCCTTTAACCAATCGATTAAATGGTACAACATGTTGGTTTATTTTAGGTGTACGAGCTCTTGTTCCTCATTTTTCATACAGCTCAAACATTTCACGCATCACCTGCTTATCGTCAAAAGGATGTTTTACTCCTTTTATTTCCTGATACTTTTCATGGCCCTTACCGGCAATCAGCACAATATCTCCCGGCTTTGCCATGCTCACCGCCAGTTTAATGGCTTCCTTGCGATCGGGCACTGATACATATTTTCTTTTGGCCGCGGTATTTAAACCGGTTTCCATGTCGGCCAGGATCTGTAATGGATCTTCACTGCGCGGATTATCGGAAGTGAATACCACTTTGTCACTGTGCTCGCAGGTAACTTCCGCCATTACCGGACGTTTGGTTTTGTCGCGGTCGCCGCCACAACCTACTACCGTAATGATCTGCTCATGCCCTTCGCGCAATTTTTTTATAGTGGCCAACACGTTTAGCAAAGCATCCGGCGTATGGGCATAATCTACAATCCCTATTATTTTCTGGTTGGGCGAAATGATATAATCAAATCGTCCTTCCGCCCCGGTGATCTCGCTCAGCACCCGCAATACTTCCAGTTTATCTTCACCCAAACAAATTGCAGCGCCATATACCGCCAACAGGTTATAGGCATTGAACTCACCAATAAGGCGGAAATGCACTTCCTGGTCGTTGATGGTCATTACCAAACCGGTTAACCTGTTCTCCAGGATCTTGCCTTTGAACTCCGCCATTGTACGCAGGCTGTACAGGTATTTGCGCGCGTGTGTATTTTGCAGCATCACCTGACCGCGTTTGTCATCGGCATTTGATATGGCAAATGCTTCTGATGGCAGCAGATCGAAGAACGATTTCTTTACCCGGATATATTCATCGAATGTTTTATGATAATCAAGGTGATCATGTGTAATGTTGCTGAATAACCCGCCGGTATACTTCAACCCGGTTATACGATGCTGGTGTATGGCATGCGAACTGGTTTCCATGAAAACATGGGTACAGCCGCTGTTCACCATTTGTTGCAGCATGGCATTCAGGCTGATGGCGTCGGGCGTAGTATGTGTTGCCGGCACTACTTCATTTCCAATATGATTCTGCACTGTGCTCAGCAAGCCACATTTATATCCCAGGTTGGTAAAGAGCTTGAATAATAAGGTAGCGATGGTTGTTTTACCGTTGGTGCCGGTTACACCTATCAGCTTTACTTTTTCAGATGGCTGTTCGTAAAAGTTATGCGCCATGTAACCCGCGGCAGCCGCGCTGCTCTCCACCTGTACATACACCACTCCATCTTTCAATTCGGCGGGCATTGTTTCACAGATGACCGCAACGGCGCCCTGTTGTAACACCTGATCAATAAACCGGTGGCCATCTGCCGCAGAACCTTTTACGGCAATAAAAACCGATCCTGCGCTTACCTTCCGTGAATCCAACTGCAGGTCATGCACCGGTATGCTGGTGTTACCATGTACCGAGCGAATGCTTACCTTATATAATATATCCTGCAGTGTCACGCTATATATTTATTAATTCAATTCTAAAGTCACCGTTTGATGATTACTTACATATGCTCCGGGTTCTATGCTCTGACTAACCACTTTTCCCCTGCCCCGGAACACTACTTTCATTTTTCTGTTCTCCAACAGGAACAGTGCATCTTTTAAACCCATTCCCCGTATATCGGGCATGATCTTATTCGACACTTTCCTGTTGTTCAACACCTGTTGGTTATTTACTGTATACAAATGACCCCATTCATCTGCTTTTGCCGAATCGCGGTATTTCATTCTTAACTTCTCAACCACCTCTTTTATATCTTCCGTAGAACCGGCGTATAAATGAAAGCTGCTGTCTTTTCTTAATGCCAGCTGCTTCAATCCCCTGCTTCGATCGGCATTCAACGCATATAATTTATCAGCGATCTCTTTAAATACCGGCCCTGCAATTTTTGCTCCGTAGTAAACAGGTGCAAACGGTTTGTTACGGATCACAACTATGCAACTGTATTGCGGATGCTCAGCCGGAAAATAACCTGCAAACGACGACTGATAAATTTTCTCGCTATATCCTTTATTGCCGTTGGCCATCAAAGCTGTGCCTGTTTTACCTGCTGCGCGGTATGGCGCTCCCCTGAACAATTCCATTGCCGTTCCTTCAGAACAAACGCCTTCAAGACACTGGCGTAATTGTTTTAATGTTTTTGTACTGCAGATCGTTTCTTCCACTATCTGCGGCTGGTTCTCCTGTATCTTCACGCCGTTTTCCGTTACTGCATTCACCAGGTAAGGTTTCATCATCTTTCCATCATTCGCTACTGCATTATATAACATCAATGTTTGCAAAGGGCTTACCATTACTTCGTACCCGAAACTCATCCATGGCAGCGATGTGGCGCTCCATGATCTTGATTTAGGTGTTTTCACCAGCGGTTTTCCTTCGCCCAACAGATCGATGCCTGTTG
>CBIHPC010000129.1:0-16281 GCA_966211305.1 uncultured Niastella sp. | reverse complement strand
TACCTGTTTACCAACGCTCAGGTAAGGGATCTGCGCTTCGTTTACGTTTACGTTCAGTTTCAGGGTAGAAACATTTACGATATCGAATAATGCGGTACCGGGTGAAACCACGCTGCCGGGTTCAATATGACGTTTGTTTACGATACCGCTGATAGTTGCACGGATGTTTGCATCGCCGAGGTTGATCTTCGATTGATCGAGTTTGGCTTTTGCATTTTCTACATTCAGACGTGCCTGGTCGAGTTGTTGTTGGGTTACCCCGCCGGTCTTAAATGCATTCTCATATCTTTCGAGGTCGGTGCGCGCCGTTTGATAGTTGGCTTCTGCATTGTGCAGGTCAACCGAAAGCTGATCGACCCGGATGGTAGCAACGGTTTGTCCCTGTTTTACATAACTGCCTTCATCGGCCAGTACATGTACCACGCGGCCCGATTTTTCGGAGGCCAGTTTCAATTCCTGCGCGGGAGCGAAGTTGCCATTGGCAACCACATCGAGGTCAGGAACAGCGCGGGAAACCGTGTCGATCCGAACTGAAACGGAAGCATTTTCCCGGGCAACGATCTTTGTCTTTTCTTCCGATTTCTTTTTGTTGTTCGAGAGTACTTTGGCGATAGCGCCTAAAGACACTATGATTACTACGATTGTTACAATGATCTTTCCGATCTTCTTCATTGTATGTTAGTTTAAGAGTGATTTTAAATTTCCCTGTGCTTTTATCAGTTGTATCTCTGCAATACGGTAATCGAGCAAAGCGGAGGTATAATTATTTTGTGCTGTGGTAAGCGAATTCTCGGCATCGAGCAGGTCGGTCAGCGGTGCGAGGCCCTGCGTATAGTTGTTCTGTGTATTGGCATATACCTCTTCAGCCAGCGCAACGTTCTCTTTCTGATTGTTCAGCGTGATGATGCTGTTGCGAAGCTGGGTCCTTGCATTCTGATAAGTAAGGTTCAGCGACAGTTCGGTGTTTTTAATATCAGCCTGCAGCTTTTTGATCTCGATATCGGCCTGCCGCACTTTCGAGCGGGTGGCAAAGCCGTTGAAGATGGGGATCTTCAGGTTCAGGCCTACCGACGCATAATCGAACCAGTTGGCGCCTGTGCCTATTGGGAATTTGTTGCCCATACCCATGTAACCATAATTTCCCGAAAGTGATAATGATGGGTAATAACCTGCGGTGGTAGCTTCTTTTTGTAACACCAGCAATTCTTCCTGTTTCTTCAACACCTGGTAGTCGCTTAAGTTCTTTACATCGGGTGTATTGTCCATCATGGCTAATTTCGGTTGAATGCTATCGAGTGCTGAAGCTGGAACGGTGATGGGCGTTTCAATAGGAATGCCCATATAAAACTTCAGTGTGTTTTCCTGCAGTTGAACGGCGTTGCTCAGCTGCTGTTGTTGCGCTTCGAGGTTTGAAAGGTTCACCTTGCTTCTGTCGAGGTCGATCTTTTTTGCCAGCCCGTTCTTATACTGGCCTTCAATAACCTTCATTACCCGCGTGGTAGTGGCGATATTGCTATCGATAACTACCAGTTGCTGGCGTTGTACCAGTACCTGGTAATATTGCGTGGCTACTTTTTCAATTACCTGTTCATCGGTAAGGCCGCTTACCAGTTGATAATATTGTTTAGTAGTGTTTGCAGCTTTCAAAGCCGTAAATACCGATTTGTCGAACAGCGTTTGTGAAAGCGATAGCGATGCATTGCTGTTCCATTTTTGACCGAACGCTACCAGCATTGTTTTGCCTGGTTGCCCGGCCAGTTCGCCTGGAATGGCGCTTAACTGCAGAATGGGGTTGTAGGTAATACCGGCGTTGCCATTTATTTGCGGCAGCGCCTGCGATCTTGCCTCATCTATTTTATTCCGGCTGTTCTGTTCATCCAGTTTGGCCTTAACTGCTTCCGATTTGTTTTTCAGCGCCTGTTGTAATGCTTCTTTGAGGGAGAGCGGTTTTGTCTGGGCTTCTGCCACCGACAAAATGCCAATTCCGGCCACAAGCAATACCAAACGTTGAACAAGGGTTCGAAGCGATTGATTGTGTTTCATTAAGTATCTGTTTAATTGAGCTGTTTTGTTATAGTGATTCGTTCTTTTCCGTATGTGCCATTCTGTTGGTCTGGCTGTATCTCTTCAGTTCATTTTCCAGTTGCGGAATGGCTTCGGGGGCTATGATGCCGTACAGGAACAGGTACATGCCCTGCCTGAACACTTCATCTTTTGAGTAATCGTTCACCAGTTCGGCGGCGAATTCGAAATCGCGTTTTATATGTTGCTGTATAAGCGTAACTATCAGTTTGGGGTGCAGGCTTCCGCGGAACACGCCTTCTACGATCCCCTGTTCAAGCACTTTCAGCAATCGCTGCCCGGTAATGCCGTTGAGCGTTGTGGTGAGCTGTAAATACTCAGCCGGATAATGTTTTTGCAGGTCGGCAAAAAAGGCCAGGTTATTCTTTTTACAGAAGGCGACATTGACGGCCATAAAGCCAAGCACGCGTTGGAGGTTATCAGTTGCTGCACTGTCAGCCGCTTCCATTTCCTGGTTGTAGCCGGTCGCTACCAGTTGGCAAACCTGCTGAACCAGGTCCTGGCGCGAGGTAAAGAACCGGTAAAGTGTCTTTTTCGAGATCGCCAGCCGCGACGCAATTTCATCCATGGTAAAGAGCTGAATGCCCCGGGTGGTGAATAAGCGATAAGCTGTTTGAAGTATGGTGATTTCGTTCATTAAATATTCGACTAAATTGGTTGATTGGTCAAAGATAATATGACTTTTCGACCAAATTGTAGAAATGGTCGAAATAAATTGTTAAAACAATGTGAAAGCAGGTGGCTGGTTCGGCAAAGTGGATGTTATGGCGAAGCCAGGAGTGGAATTAATGAATTGAATAACAAAGTATAAACAAAATACACAGCCGGAACGCCCGTTTTCTCTATCGTTTCTAACACCGGAGAAAATGAGATCGGTCAGGATTCTGTATATTTGTAGAAATCACTTTAAATCGACCAAAAATGTCGAATAGTCAAGATGTAAAGGACCCGTTCAGGGAAGAAATACTAAATAGCGCCCGGGATCTGTTTGAAAGGTTCGGGTTTAAAAAGACCACCATGGAGGATATTGCCCGCCAGGTAGGCAAGTCGAAAAGCGCTTTATATTATTATTATAAGACGAAGGAGGAGATCTTCGAGGCGGTTATTTTAAACGATATAGCCAATACCGAGGCGCTGGTGGCTGAGGCGATAAAAAAAGAAGGATCGGCCAGCAGTAAGTTCCGGGTATTATGCGTCACCTTGCTTGGCGGGGTAAAGCAAAAGGCCAATCAGTTTTCCACGTTCAAATCAGAACTGTATGAAACCCACTTTTTGTTCGACAACATTATAAAGAAACGGGACTCATACATTGAAGAGATGATAAAAGACATTCTTATACTGGGCATTAGCCAGAAAGAAGTGAAAATGATGAATAATGCAGAAATGAGTTTGTGGGCGGTGATGATAAATATAACGGTAAAGGCCACCGCCCACAAACTCTTTCTGGAAGATGATTTTATATTAACCGGCAGCCAGCTTGTATTTATGGCTGATAGCTTATTTAACGGCGTAAAGGCTTAGCTTTTTTTCTAATCTACATCCCACCACACGGGTTCATATATTTGTTTTATACCGGGGAAGTTGACGTTCCTGGTAACTTCAGAGCTTGGATATAATAAACGCGCAGGCATTCTATCATCGCCCAGTGCTGTTGCTGCCGATACCACCAGGAAATCGGGATAACCGGTGCGGCGCCATTCGGTCCATGCTTCAAAACCCTGGTTGCCGGTCATGGCCAGCCATTTCTGAATAATTATTGCCCGTACCTGCGCTCCTGGTTCACCGGGCCATTGTGCTGCAGGTGAGGAGGTGATGTACGTTTCAACGTTTGGTACATTATAAGATGCAAAGCTGGCCCTTATACCTTCCCTGAATAAATTCAAAGCGGTTTCACCCGTTGTTAACCAGCCGCGCACCCTTGCTTCTGCCTGCAGGAAATAACTTTCAGCGGCCGACATGAATTTCACCGGGGCATTGGCGCTTTGGTCGTTCCTGGCGTTTGCACCTACGAGGTTAGAGGGTAATGAAAATATCCTTGTATTCGTTCTGAATGATCCCTGCTTTATACCAATGATCGAATCTATTGTACCGGCTGTATTTCTGTACCGGGTAAAGAAAATTTCCGACCGCGGGTCGCTGTTCTGCGTCATGTACTTTGCAACCGTTTCACTGGCCACCAGGTTTTGTACCCGGCTTAAGCCAAGCATTTCGGAGAACAATGGATTTTGATTTCCACCCACTGTACTGTATTCAATTTCCGCATCTTCCTCGAGGAATGCTGCATTGTTCAATGTTTGAATACCGGCGGCGGCCCGCTGTGGCGCTACTTCCGACAACCGCAACAATGCACGTAATTTAAACGTATTGGCAAAACGCAACCATTGCTCCATATCGCCCTGAAATAGGAGATCATCGGTAGAAGGGTGTACTTCCGCATCTACATCGATCAATGAAATAGCCCTGTCGACATACGATAGTATACTGTCATACACCTGTTGCTGTGGATTGTAATCGGGATTGGTAATTGACGGGTTGGCAGCCTGTGAAAGCGGCACATCGCCAAAGGCATCGGTTGCTAACTGGAATGTATATGCTTTCATCAGGTAGGCAATGGCGGTATATTGATCGGATGCCGCTTTGCCTGCAGTAAGGTTCAGTATTTCCTGAAGATCCTGCGCCGCATCGGAATACAGCATACGCCATGGTCTGTCGAACGATGTAGTGGTCACCGAATATTGGTCGAGGCTTCGGTATTGTGATGAAGTTGGGTTTTGTGTCCAGAATTGCGCCCAGATACCACCATGGATCTGCAGCGGATTGCCAAGCGCGTGACCGATAGCAGCCTGCGCAGCGGGCAGCAACAGTTCAACAGATGCGTTGGACGACAGGTTGGGATTGTCGTTGGTATCTAAAAACTTTTTGCAACCTGTGATACCAGTAATTATAACCGGTAGAATAAGCAGCCATTTGTGTTTTATATTGATAATAACTTTCATGACCTGTTATTTATAAGGTTATCAGAAACTTGCGCTTATATTAAAACCAAAATTCCGTTGCGAAGGCTGTGCTGTAAAGTCGAACCCCTGCAAGTTGGTGGCGCCTGCGGAATTGATCTCAGGGTCAACATATTTATTCTGTGAAGGCGTCCACAGAACCAGGTTGTTCCCGAAGATGCCAAAGGTTAAATCCCCAAATAGAGAATTTTTAAGTACACTCTTTGGGATTTTATAACTCAGGCTCACTTCACGCAGTTTTACATACGAGGCGTCGATCACATTACGGCCATAAGGCAAATTGCTGAAATAGTCCTGGGGCAGCACTTTCGCGTCTGTGTTGGGTACCAGTTTATCTGACTGATCATAATAAACCGAGTTGGGGAACAAATAGGGTTCGCGGCCATACTCTACCGTTTCCCAGGAAGTACCCACAAAGGCCATTATATCTTTAGTGCGTGAAACAAATTGTCCGCCCTGTTTTGTATCGAACAAAACACTCAATGCAAATCCTTTATAACGGGCATTCATTCCCCAGGAGGCTATGTAGTCAGGATTATAGGAATCGAAATATACTGCGCCCGGCGTTTCAAGCGGAATGCCGGAAGCAGGGTCTACGATCACTCTCCCTTCTTCGTCGGTCAATACATCAACACCATAAAAAGTTCCATATGGTCTTCCTTCTGCCGCTACGGCCGACATATCGGCCAAACCGCCCAGCGAGACCTGCGTTACGCCTTCCAGTTGAAGATCAACCACCTTGCTGCGGTTGCGGGTATAAGTACCAAACAGTTCCAGTGAAAAGCCCGACTGTGCCCGTATAGGTGTACCGCGCACGCTTAATTCAACTCCTTTATTTTCCACTATACCGCCATTGATAACTTTTGAAGTAAAGCCCGACGCTTCGGAAATCGGGATCGTGAGGATCTGGTCTTTCGACCTGTTTTTGTAATAAGTGAAATCAAGGTATAACCGGTTGTTCCAGAAATTCAGTTCCGTACCTACTTCCCAGGCTGTTGTGATCTCGGGTTTCAGATCGGGGTTTGCGATCCGGCCAAACCTTGTTAAGCCGGGTACACCGTTAAAAGGAAATGTAGTGCTTCCGAAATTGCCTTCTATTTCCGGTCTTGCATAATAATTCTCCAGCAGGTAGGGGTTGGCATCGTTACCAACCTGTGCTATACTGGCGCGTAGTTTACCATAGTCGAGTATGTCGGCCAGCCTGCTGTTCCTCATCAATTCCGTAAACACGAACGAAGCGCTGGCGCTTGGGTAAAAGAAAGAACGGTTGTTTTTCGGCAGGGTCGACGACCAGTCGTTCCGCGCTGTAAGATCGAGGAAGAGCGTTTGGTCGTAGCCTAACGTAAGTTGTGCATATACGCCCATCAGGCGCCGGCGGCTGAAATCGTTAAAATTGTATAACGGACCATTACTGTTATCGAGATTATACCAGCCGGGAACGATCACCCCGAACGATTCATTGGTGCTTGCATCGAGCAGGGTAGCGGTCCTTTGCCTGATGTTATGCCCCAGCAACAGGCTGGTGCTGAGATCGCCAAAGTCTTTCTTACCGGTTATCATGAGGTCATGCACAATTTCGCTGATGTTGAAATTGTTTTCCCGGTATTGGCCAACTTCCGATTGTACATTCGAGCGCGAGTAATTGCCGCTCTCTTCATCGGCAGGGTAGTAAGTGAACTTAGGGTATTTAAATCTTCTGCGGTCAGAATATACATCGGCGCCCACTCTTTCCACCACGTTCAGCCATTCCGTTGGCTGCCAGGTGATGGTGAAATTACCCACTACACGGTCTACATCATTTTCATTTTTATAGTTCTGCAGAATAAAATACGGACTAACGGTATAACCGCCATAAAAGCCATAAACCTGTTCACCCCGTTCATTTAAAAATCCATAACCGTTGTAAGGATTGTTCAGGTCGCCCAGTTTGTCAATAGGAATATCGCGTGGCGTTTGAAGCAGGTTGTCATAAACTGAACCCGGGCCTTGTCCGCCCTGAACGAGGTTGCTGTTCACCCGGCTGTAGTTGAGGCCGATGCTGGCTGAGAATTTATTGGTAAAATGCGCGGTACCATTGAAGCGTGCATTGTAACGGTTGTACGTGTCTTTGTCATCGGGCATGATGCCGTCGGAGTTCAAACTATTGAGAGATAAGTAGAAAGTAGTCTTTTCTCCCGACCCGGCGAATGTTGCGGTGTTACTGATCATCCTTCCCAGCTCAAAAAATTTCCGAACATTTTTTTCCTGTGCCGAATACGGTTTTTGCTGCCGAACACCATTGATCTGTTGTCCCCATTCCTGCATTTCGCCGGTAAATGGCGGCCCCCAGCTCCAGTTCTCGATAGGATCGTTGTAATATTCCAAAGAGCCATCCGGCAGAATATCAATTGCATACCCCTGGCCAAAACTATTCTGGAAACGCGGCAGTTTCAATACATTAGAGAATGTGACAGTTGAACTAACGGTTACTTCATTCTTCTGTCCTTTTCTGCCCGATTTCGTTGTTATGATAACAGCCCCGTTCGAAGCTCTTGACCCGTATAACGCGGCTGCTGTGGGGCCTTTCAAAACGGTGATCGATTCTATATCTTCCGGGTTGATGTCATTTCCGCGGTTACCGAAGTTCACCGTACTTCTTGGATCAACCACACCGCTATTTTGAGTTGAACGAACATCGCTTCCGCCAAGGAAGTCAGAGTTATCGATGGGAATACCGTCTATTACCATCAACGCCTGGTTGTTGCCCGAAATGGAAGAACCGCCCCGCAACACGATACGGGAAGAACTGTTGGGTGCGCTGGATGTGCTGGTGATATTTACGCCCGCCACTTTTCCCTGTAATGCATTTAACGGACTGGTATTGCGGCCCGTAAGCAGTTCTTCGCTTTTAACAACAGGGGCGGAATAGCCAAGCGATTTTTTATCGCGCCGGATGGCAATGGCGGTAACCACCGTTTCAAGGAGCATACCGCTTTCCACCTGTAATACAATATCGATCACCTGGCGATTTCTTACAGGCACTTCCATTGTTTGATAACCTACAAAGCTGAATACCAGTGTTGCATTGGCTTCAACATTGTTGAAACTGAAAGTTCCGTCGGCATCCGTTGCCGTACCGGTATTTGTTCCTTTTATAGTTACCGAAACCCCCGGTAGCGGTTGCTGGTCAATTGCGGAAGTTACCGTCCCTCTGACGGGAATAAATCTGTTTTCATCATTTCCATTCGCAAATTGATACTGTAATAGAATAAAGGAGAGCGTAATAGCTGTGTAAATGAACAGCCGAAGCTGGCTTTGGTGAGGTGCAGAAAATCTCATATGCGGTCAGTTTTATCTGTGCACAAAAGATCTGTTCAGCCAATGATAATGTGTTTGCACATTTATTGGCAGTTTTACAGATTTAACAAAACAATTGCTGAAAATTTCATGCCTCGCAGGTTAAAAGTTTTCATGAGAGTGGTATCACGCAATGTTGATTTGAAAATTTAATTTTGGGCGGCCAGGGTTTTTGAACGTTTGATCGATGTCGAAGTTTGCAATGACGGGCGTGTGTAAAAAAGTTGGTGATGATAATCTGCGCGTAGGGAACATATCAATTTGTAAAAAACGAAGATGGCTTTATGACGCAAAAAGAAAAGGCAGCATGTTGTCGCTGCCTTTTACTGAGTTGAAAAGTAGGATGGAATGCCCTGTCGAATTATTTATATGCGGCGCCCGAAAATAGCCCCCCGTATCAGTGCTATTATGAGGGTAAAAAGCGCCGAGCCCACCACGGCCCAAATGACTGGAAATGTTTTCCCGCCAACTCTGATGGCAAAAATTTCAGGCAGTCCGAATTTGCCTGCCAGCCATAGGCCGATATATGCGCCGATAAAACCAACCACAATGGAAACCAGGCAACCGCCGAGGTCGTAGCCTGCCAGCGACTGGCCAATCCCGCCGCAAATGGCGGCAATTACAAGAAGTATCAATAACTCGGTGAGTGTCATAATAAAAAAGGATTTTCAATGTTTCTGTTGCAATTTGAATGCCGTAGTGGTTTAAAGGTATCAGAATTCCCGGTATTGCCGGTATAAAATACCCTGCAAGCCGACATGCCTGACGTACCGGCAAAGGATGCACGTACTATGGCCCCATTTTGATTAACCGGAAAAAAGCATAACTTTGCCCTCAATTCGAAACAAGGTAAAGCCTGTGTTATGTAATCACCTCCACATATGATCCTTTCTCATTGATACTCTTCATTAAGAGGATTACCGCTTTTCTTTTATCTTAACAATTTTGAAGGTGCTGTTTTTGCAGCCCTGATCACGTATTACTTTGTTTATGCAATCAGAGAAATACGGTCGCACATATCATTATCCCTTTTCGCCCGGCACAACCAGCGATGACAGGATCAATTTTGAATACTGGAGCGACCTGCAACAAATAAAAACGGTAGTACATACCGAAAAGCTCGACGGTGAAAATAACTGTTTGAGCAAATGGGGCGTATTTGCGCGTTCGCACGCGGCGCCCACCACCTCGCCATGGACGGCCACGTTGCGCGAATTCTGGCAACGGGTGAAGAACGACCTCGGCGGCCTGGAAATTTTTTTAGAGAACCTGTATGCGGTGCATTCCATAAGGTATCAACAGCTCGATCATCATTTTTATGTATTTGCAGTGCGGGAACAGGATCGCTGGCTAAGCTGGGAAGAAGTACAATTCTATGCAGCCATGCTCGATCTGCCTACCGTGCCGCAAATTGAAACGGAGCACACGCCCGGCGACAGGAAATTGTTCGAACAGAAAATAATGAACATCGTAACAACTGCCGGCGCTTTTGAACCGGTTGATACCGCTACCGGAAAGCGATGTACGCTGGAAGGTATCGTAAGCCGGAATGCAGCCGGTTTCTATCGCGATGAGTTCGTACGCAATGTTTTTAAATGGGTTCGCAAAGGGCATGTAAAAACAAACGAACACTGGACGCGGAACTGGAAACGTGCAGGTTTAAAACACGAAGGAGGAAATTATGTGGACGTTAACAGCCAATAAAGACTGGAATAGTTTAGAAGAACAATTCGACTGGGTACGGGAAATGGAAGCGGTTCCGCAGGATCCCGTGCATCATGCCGAAGGCAATGTGGCCATTCATACGCGGATGGTGATTGAAGCCCTGCAGCAGCTCGGAGGTTATAAGCAACTGCCGGTACAGGAACAGGAAATATTATGGGCAGCGGCGTTGCTGCATGATGTTGAAAAGCGTTCTTCTACGGTGCATGAACCGGATGGCAGCATTACCTCGAATGGGCATTCAAAAAAAGGGGCTGTAACAGCGCGGCAAATTTTGTATACAAATTTGCCGGCGCCTTTTACGATCAGGGAACAGATCGTTCAGTTGGTGCGCTTTCATGGTACGCCCATTTGGGCTATTGAAAGAAGGGACCCGGCGAGAACGGTGATAGAAACCGCCCTGATGGTGAACACGCAATTGTTATCCCTGCTGGCAAGGGCAGATGCATTGGGAAGAATATGCAACGATCAGCACGACCTTTTGTATCGTGTAGATCTGTTTGAAGCGTTGTGCCAGGAGCATGATTGCTGGGGAAAGCCAAAAGCGTTTAAAACGCCCAATGCGCAATACCATTATTTTAATAAACAGGGCAGCGCACCCGATTTTGTTCCCTATGATGATTTCGACGCAACGGTCATTATGCTTTCCGGTTTGCCGGGTTCAGGCAAGGATACGTATGTGCGGCAGCATTATAAGGACTGGCCTGTTGTTAACCTCGATGAAATACGCCGTGCGCATAAAATATCGCCTACCGATAAAAGCGGGAATGGCACGGTAGTACAACTGGCAAAGGAACAGGCGCGGGAACATTTACGCAAAAAGCGGTCTTTTGTATGGAACGCTACCAATATAACCAGGCAAATGCGTTCGCAACTGATCGACCTGTTTGTTACCTATAAGGCATATGTAAAAATAGTATACGTAGAAGTGCCTTATCAAAAGTTGCATGTGCAGAATAAAGACCGGGAGGCGATAGTGCCTAAAAATGCATTAGATAAACTGGTTGCCAAACTGGAAGTGCCTGCACCCTGGGAAGCGCATGAAGTGAGTTACTATATCAAAAACTGATCCTTTACATGAACGATCCGTAATGCGGGTCGTTCATTTTATTTTTTCGTTCTTATCACTTCTTTTTCCTCAGGAACAAACTCCGTTCCGTTTGGGCGGCGAACTCTTTCCACCACGAAAATGTATCTGATGTTTTGAAACGGCACCCAAAGATCGTCATAGCCAGGGCCGGGATTGTAACTGCGCAGGCAAAGCTGGGTGGAACCGGGATTTTCATCAGTTGTTCTGGTACCGCTTGGGCTTTTCAGCAAACAGAATTGTTCTCCTTTGTATTCAATAATAAAAACCATAGGGCGGTGCAGGGGTATTTCCATTATGTTGTCAACGGTTAGCAACCGGCCAAGGGTAAGACTGCCGCCGGGAATGGAGCCCGGGGTATTATCCGTCATGCTATCGCCCACATTGGGAAACCAGTAATAATTTTCACCAGGAAGTTTATCCGGCGTATCAATATAGTATTTTGGTTTGCCCAACGCGGCTTCCAGGTCGTTCAATCCTTTATTGTTATCGCTTTCCATACGCGCCCGGTTTATATATAAAGATACAACTCGTATAATTAGAAGAATCCGTAATTCGTGAGCTTCGTTATTACAGTTTAAACATACCTGTTATGCGTTGGAATAAAAGAATAGTACATCAAAAAAATAAGATATTCCATTTTTAGCCGGTTGCAGGGTAACTAATTTGCCATATGCGATTGCGTTGCTATGTTCTAACCTGATAGCACTGTCGCTCCCCTGTACGAAATCATTTCATTTTATTGTTTGTTAGCTCAACCTGGAGGTTGTTCCGGCTGCATATTGTTTTATAATTTCCGGAATACACCTCGCGGCCATTTATTTATTACTGTTCTACAAAACCATTTTAAAACTAACGTATGCTTTGCTTTCTACGAGCTACAAAGTGTGTATGCACTTTATTCGCGACCCTGTTATTTGTTGGTTGCTTTTTTACAGCTTTCTCACAAAATCCTGTTCACAAGATCGATTTGAACCAAACCGGCCGGCCCGATGCAGAAGTACTGGAGCCGGGGTACACCGGGTGGGTCCCGCCTGCTGCTACGTCCGATACCGCAACGCTTTCCCTAAGCGGTGGGGTTACCGTAAAGCTTATCAGGAAAGGGCCGTATGGCGATAAGCTCAGTACCAACTGGTATAAGGCCGGTATACAAACGCCTTTTTTTGCCCGTTTGGTATGCGATGGCGTGCGGGTAAATAGTGGGAACAGCGGTGCGCAGATAGAGATGCGCATCAGCGGTTTGCCGGCCGGCCGGCACAGTTTCCTAACCTATCATAACAACGTCGATAACCCGGCCACCAACACCTTTGCGCCAATCGATGTGTATGTAGATGGCGCCATGAAATACGATAACCTCGTATTAAGCGTTCGCGAAACTGTTACATCCAACGTACCCGTCGCTTATATGTATGCCGACGCCCTGGCCGGACAGGATGTGGTGTTATTATTTGTTGCCGATACCACTACCGGCGCTTCCAACAAAAATTTTATGCTCAACGGGATCGAGATCAATACCGCCAACCCGCTTTACCAGGCAAAATTACCTTTCCCGGCGCATGGCGATGAACATGTTGATGCGGATAACGGCGCCTTGAACACCAGCTGGGCCAATGCAGCGAACGCCGTAGCCAGCCATGTATACATCGGCATCGATTCCGCTGCTGTTGCAGGTGCAACACCTGCTTCGT
The DNA here is from genome assembly GCA_966211305.1 of uncultured Niastella sp. Classification (GTDB taxonomy): domain Bacteria; phylum Bacteroidota; class Bacteroidia; order Chitinophagales; family Chitinophagaceae; genus Niastella. The sequence goes on along the minus strand of CBIHPC010000129.1, from coordinate 3,352 downwards.
CGCTATACAAAGGCCGGTTAACGACTTCGGTGTATACCGCTTCGGCCCAATACAGCATGAACTCGTATTACTGGCGGGTTGACCAGGAAGATGCCGATGGCAATATTACAAAAGGGAATATCTGGTACTACCGGCCGCGCCAGCTGGCTTTTAAAGATGCAGAAGGATATGGCCGGTTTGCCCGCGGCGGCCGCGGCGGCAGGGTAGTGCATGTAACCACGCTCAATGACAGTGGCCCGGGTAGTTTGCGCGAAGCCGTTACCAATGATATTGGTCCGCGTACCATTGTATTCGACGTGTCGGGCATCATAACCCTTAATTCACGATTGACGGTTTCACAGAACTATATCACCATTGCCGGACAAACCGCGCCCGGTAAAGGAATTTGTATTAAAGGCAATCCCTTCGGCGCAGGTGGTAAAGACATTATTATGCGTCACCTGCGGGTACGGATAGGCGGTACGGCTACCACCGATGGTATGGGCTGTGTGGGCGATTTCAGCATTGTTGACAACTGCTCCATCAGCTGGACCATCGATGAAGCATTCAGCTCGCGGAACGCCAAAAACGTAACCCTGCAACGAACACTGATCTCGGAAGCGCTGAATGTGGCGGGACACCAGAATTACCCGGCGGGAACCGCACACGGTTATGCCGCTACGATCGGTGGCTATATCGGAAGTTTCCATCATAATTTACTGGCGCATTGCGAAGGCCGCAACTGGAGTTTGGGCGGCGGCCTCGATGGAAACGGATACTATTCAGGTAAACTGGATATTCGTAACAATGTCGTTTACAACTGGCGCGGGCGCACTACCGATGGAGGCGCCCACCAGGTGAACTTTGTAAACAACTATTATAAACCCGGCGCCGCAAGCCGCATTTTTGTTGCGTTAACGGCCGATCATGAAGGAGTAGGGCTGGGTACCCAGCAATATTATTGCGAAGGCAATGTAATGCCCGGTTATTTTGATGAAAGCACACAGGACCTTGGCCGCCGCATTCGCATAAGCAATGGCGCCATTGTAAACTGGACAACCTTCGTGAGTTCGCCATTCTTTGATTCTTACGTTGCCACCCAAACAGCCAAAGACGCATATAAGCGCGTGCTTTCAAATGTAGGCAGTAACCAACCTGTTTTCGACGATCATGATATTCGGGTTGTGAATGAAACACTGAATGGCACTTACACGTATTCGGGAAGCGTATCGGGTTATCCGGGTTTACCCGATAAAGAAAGCGATGTAGGCGGTTGGGAAAACTATCCGGCCATGCAACGCGAAGCTACATTCGATACCGATAATGATGGCTTACCCAACTGGTGGGAAACGCTAAAAGGACTGAATGTAAATTCAGGCGCCAATGATTTTTCAGATGCCAACAGCGATGCCGATATGGATGGCTTTACCCAACTGGATGAATACCTCGAGTGGATGGGCGGTCCGCACTATTTTATTTTACCTGCCACGCCTTTTTCGCTCGACCTGAAAACGCTGGCCCGCGGGTATGCCAATAACCCCGTGTTCACTACTGCCAATGCAATGAATGGTTCTGTAGTGCCAGATGCCGCCAACCCCGGTACCGTGTTGTTTACACCGGCAGCGAACGGGTTGGCCTCGTTTGAGTTTACGGTAACCGATGCCGAAGGAAGCACCATGACGCGCACCGTGAATATGCTGGCTACTCCCAATGCGGTGCTGCCCGTAACGCTGGTTAATTTCAAAGCAAAAAGAAAAGATGCGTTAACCGTAAGCCTTAGCTGGCAAACAGAACAGGAGGCGCATAACGATTATTTTGAAGTACAACGTACATTCTCACCCGGTAGTGCGTTTACGACCATCGCCAGAATCGACAGTAAGGCCGATTATGGCAACAGCTCGGTAAAACTGGGATATGAAACACAGGACCTGAACGATCATAATGGCGTAACGTATTACCGGCTGTTACAAAAAGACCTTGATGGCAAACAGACCGTTTCAGCAATTCGCACAGTGAATGGCAGTGATGCAACACCGCAGGCGAAGGTTTGGCCGGTTCCGGCAAGAGGGCAATTCAATGTATTGCTTACAAATGCGGAGGGAATTACTGTTGTGCGTATATATAATGTCGATGGCAAAATGGTTGGTAAAGAAGAAACGCTGGCCAGCGGGGTAGTTAAGCCATTTACTATTTCAACATCGGGTACATATTTTATAAAAGGAGTAAATAAGGCAACCGGTGAAGTGATCTTTATGAACAAGGTAGTGATAGAATAATTGCTCCGTACCGGAACTTATTTAATGCTGTGCATTATAGATGGTTCACATTTTTAGGTAGTTACGGGATGGTCATTACTGGCCGTCCCTTTTTTATTAACTATAATTTAGTTCCTGGCATCTCGCGGCGAGCAAAAATTCCACTCCCCTCAATCTCAATAAATAAACCCCCGTTCCGGTAAGCCGGTAACGGGGTTGCCTGATCATGATTTTCTCATCTGCGCTTACACCTCATTCATATTGAACGGCAGTTTGCGTATCCGCTTTCCTGTAAGATCGAAGATCGCATTACATAATGCCGGTGCGAATGGTGGTAAGCCCGGTTCGCCTACGCCGCCGGGTTTCTCTTCGTTTTCCATTATGTGAATTTCCATATCGGGTACATCGCTTATGCGTGGCATGCGGTATTGATGAAAATTCGTTTCAACCGCTTTACCATCGGTAAAATTCGTTGCGTGTGTTGTTGCAGCGCCCAATGCCATTACGATGCTGCCTTCTACCTGTGCTTTGATGATATCGGGGTTCACATACCAGCCGCAATCCATTACAGCCACAATGCGGTCGATCTTTAATTTACCATCGGCCTGTTTCGACACTTTTACCGCTTCGCCCACTATGCTTTTAAAACATTCGGTAATGGCCACACCCCAACCGGAATTTTTGCCGCGCGATTTCCAGCCGGTAACTTCTTCCAGCTTTTCAATAATGGCGAGGTAGCGTTCGTCGCGCAAATGTGCACGCCGGAAATCCAGTGGGTCTTTTTCTGCTGCCACTGCCAGTTCATCGATAAAACTTTCATAGGCAAAACCGTTGGTAGAGGAATATACCGAACGCCACCACATTACCGGTATCGGCGATTCTGTTGGTATATCTGAAAAACTATAATGATCTATTGAATTGAGATACGGTTCGGGCAAACCTTCGGTGATGCTGTCGTTAAAGCTGGTTTTATCGGCGCCCGGGTTTTGATGGCCCATGTTCTGCGCTGCCATTTTTGTTTGAAAGGCTGCAATGCGGCCATTGTTCAACCCCGCTTTGCATTCATACATGGCGCCGGGGCGAAAAGGCCCCTGTGTCATATCATCTTCGCGCGTCCA
>CBIHPC010000128.1:0-16374 GCA_966211305.1 uncultured Niastella sp. | reverse complement strand
CAAATGATCTCCAGTTGCTCGTACAGGTTCTGCCCTTTGATATCGCCTGAAAAAAGACATTTGGCAAGGCTTCCGTTATCGAGCACCATTTCAATATGATACGCTTGTTCGAGGTACGTCAAAACCCGGGCCATAGGTGTTTCATCAAATACAAAATTCAGTTCCGTTATTCTTTCTTCAGCATTCTTTTCTGCAACGACCGGTAATGGAATTTCAACCAGTGTTGTTCTGAAATGATGATCGGTATCGTTATAGATCACTTTCTGGTTGGGCTTCAGTATCACCCCGCTCGATTCATCGTTCTTTCTTTCCTGCACCGTTTCGCGGCCATATTCATATACCGCTACTTTACCCGTTTGCACCGCCACCTCAACATTTTTTGTAAGTGGATTGGCCTTTACAAAAAAACTGGTGCCCAGCACCTGCGTAACGATGTTCTTGCTGTATACATAGAAGGGCGATCTGGTATTACGCGTCACCTTAAAGAAGGCATTTCCTTCGAGGAATACTTCGCGTTTTGGGCCGGTGAACCGGTCGCTGTAACGTACAATTGACTTTGGTTCCAAAATCACCAGCGACCCATCGGGCAGGTGCACGGTATCATTAAAGAGCTTTTCATTTATTACCTGGCGTAACCCCGCAATGGCTTCCTGGTGGTGAGCACGTTGTGTTCTTTTATCACCCAGGAACCACCAGGCCGCTATGATAATGCTACCGGTGACAACAGCGGCGCTCAGCCAGCGTACCCATACTGGTATTATCTTAGCTGGCGGTGTTACTACCTTCCCGGTTTCTGCAACCAGGGTATATTGTTGAATTTTGGGCCAAAGGCGTGACAGCGATTCCTTTATTTCTTCGGGTTGTAACCCGGTATCAATGCCTTCTTCGTCGCCCAGTAATTCATACCATTGTTCAACCAGTTTCCGTTCTTCTTCAGTGCAATCGTTCTCCACATACCGTTTCAGCAAATGATAAAAGGCCTTTCGATTCATGTAGTTTTGTTTGTCTCTGCAGGCAGAGGTATTAAATAGTCGGTTGAGAAAAGAAGAACCCTAAACGGGGAAATAAAAAAAGGCAGCGAGGCAACAAGGCGAGAAGGCAACGAGGCAGAAGGAATACAGGCAACAACGGAGAAAAAGCAGAAACGGAGACAGGCTGCCTGTATTTTTTCAGCGAACGTATTTCCCATTGCCTTGTTGCCTTTATGCCTTCTCTCAACAGGTACTATTGCTTCAAAACAACACTACTGACCCACTTAACATTAAACTCACTGCTAAAAAAGAAAAATTTGCCATCGGGTGAAAGGTACGGGCAGTATTCATAACGTGTGGTGTTGATGCCATGGCCCATGGGAGCGGGCGTTTGCCATTGTCCGTTCATTTTGTGCGATATATACAGGTCGGCTTCGCCCTTGCCGCCGGGCCTGTCGCTCGTGAATACCAGGAAAGATTCATCGGGTGCTATCAGCGGATCGTGCTCATCGTATGGGGAATTGACAACGGGGCCAGGGGTAACGGGTTTTTCATACCCGTTGGCCGTTTTCCTGCTCATATACAGATCGAGGTTGCCATCGCGGTAGGATGAAAAGAATACATTGCCGGCACGGGATACTGAAACATAATATTCGGTACTGTCGCTATTGACGCCGGTCAGGTATTCTGGGGCGCTATAACCGCCGGGTTGTTGTACGAGGCGGTAAATATCATAATCGGCGGTTGTGTCGCTTTTGTCTTTTGGCCGGTTCGAGATAAAATAAAGGGCGCCGTCGGCAGCTATAAATGGGTCGGTATTTGAATAAAGTGTGTCGAACAGCGGGCTCATCACAGGTTCCTGCCATTTGTTATCCTTATAAGTGGTTTCAAAAATTACATATTTGCGGTTATGCGAACGGGAGAAATAAAAAGTTTTGCCATCAACCGAGAAGGCGGCGTTGAAGTCGAGCGTATCTGTTGAAACAATCCCCGGTAAAAACACCAGCGGTAAAGTATCCGGCGCCGGTTGGGGATAAGCAATACTGAATTGAGCCTTGTTGTCAGTGCACCTGGCGAGGCAGAAAGCTATAGCGAATAAAAAGATAGCATGCAGCCTGTATTCGCTTTCAGCTTTTGGCTTTGGGCCTTCGCCTGTTCCCGCCTGCAGCCTGTATTTGTATTTCATAGCAAGGAAAGGGTTTATATTAAAGCAACGCACTTAAAGACTCATCAGGAATAATTCCACGATGATAAAATCTTTCAGGTGCAGCCGCATAAATTTAAGGGATTGCGTAACATGGTATTCTACCGCTTTTTCAGAAAGGTTCATGTGCTGGGCGATCTCTTTGGTAGAACGTTTTTCATACCGGCTCAGGCGGAAGATCTCCTGCGTTTTCTGCGGTAATTTTTTGATGGTATTATCTATGGCTATAGTCAGTTCATGTAATAATAACCGTGATTCGGAGAGGTTCTCCTGAACAGCCATTTGTTCTTTGGCCGATTGGTAATATTTTTCACGAATGAGTTGTGAGCGGATATAATCGATAACCTGGTAGCGGATGGCCGATTGAAGATAGGAGGGCAGGTTTTGAATTTGAGCGGTTTCGCGTTTTACCCATAGGCTGATAAAAAGATTCTGCACCAGTTCTTCGGCAACGGCTTTTGATCTTACCTTTTTATAAGCAGCCAGGAAAACCATTTCGCTATACCGCAAATAAATTTCTTCCAAAGCAGATCCGTCACCGGCTTTGAGAAGTTTTAGAAGTATCGCGTCGTCAAATAACCTGTAGTTCATATGGCTGGCATATACAAATATAAATAATTAGCACATGTGAAATGTACATTGCAGAAAATGTATAATAACAGTCAGGTGCGTTTCACTATGAATTTACCGTTTCGGTTATAACAATCTGCTAATTGCCGATATATTTTAGTTAATATAAGATAAGGGCCGGAAGCGCTGAAATACCGTATTTTCCGCACTAAACTTATTAGAATTATTCTTAATTTTACGCACTTCGGATTTGTCCCGCTCTATAGAAACAGTACCCGGTATTGTTCACCACTAAAAGCTTGCATATGAAAAGAGTGTTTTTACTGGCATCAGCTATTATGATGCTTTCTTTCCTGGTTGTTGATCCTATTTCTAAAAAAGAAAGAAGTTATGCTGCCAAATTATTGAAAGAAACGGAGAAGGCCGTTAAAGACCAGATCAGGGGTTTGAGCGAGGCACAGTTAAAATTTAAACCAGCGCCCGACCGATGGAGTATTGAAGAATGCGTTAAGCATATTGCTGCAAGTGAAGAAATGTTCTGGCAAATGATGGAAGGTACGGTAAAGTCGCCGGCCAATCCCGAAAAACGTGGCGAGATAGGTATGACAGACGATCAACTGATCAGGAAAATTGAAGACCGGAGTTCTAAGGTTAAAACAAACGAAAAATTAATGCCCGAAAATTTAAAATACAAAGACACCGATGAGGCGTTTGAATCATTCAAAAAGGACCGCGATAAACTGTTGGAATATGTAAAAGGCACCAAAGATGAACTGCGTAATCATGTGGCTACAACGCCTGTGGGCATGCTAGACAGCTATCAGTTGATCTTATTTACAGCGGCTCACACCAACCGCCATACGCAGCAGATCATTGAGGTGAAGGCTGATCCCGATTTTCCGAAATGAGTAAATATTGAGCAAAAGAGTTTATAGGTTGAAAGGTTAGAACGGTTGAAGGAATGATGGTTTCTTTGGCCGTTTTTTATGGATGATACTTTCAGGTCTGGCGCTCTACTTAAGAGTTTGTATTTAGGTATTTTAACAGTACACTTAATCAAAATCAATTTCTTTCAAATGAAAGGCTAATAACTTAGTCACTTTACTGCTCAATTTGGTTATAACTTAAATGTACCTGAAAGTTTGCAGACATTATTTGCAAATAGTTATAACCACATTACTACTGTTATGAAATATATTTACTGCTGCCTTATATTGATAACCCTGGTTACTACCACATTGGGTCAAAATGTAGTTCGAACTTCCTGCACTTATTTTCCTGTCAATGAAAGAGACTCCGTTTGTCTGAATGCGCAGGTCAATATTACGCCTGAAGAAGTAGAACGGATTATTTCAAATGGGCAGGATAATATTTTATTGATCTTCGACGGATGGGTTAACTGGGCAAAACGGCTTCTTAGCAGCAACAATTTAAAAAATGCCGAAATAGTCAGGTGCCTGAAAAAATACAGGATAATTACACTTTATGTTGATGACAGGGTTGTTGTCGATGCAAAAGATTCAACAACTGTTGGTAATAGGAATTTGATGTATCAGATGGATAGATTTCAGGCCGTTACTCAGCCATATTACATTATAATGAAGGGAGGAAAAGCGAAATGCAGCGCCGGGTATCTGTCTGGCCCCGAGGAGATACTTGCCTTATTTAAAAGATGTGAATGAGCGTTTTACAGGATGCCATCCATGGCATCCAACATTACTTATGCAGCACCGATGTGTATCTCATTTGATGTTTCGGGGAAATAAAAAGGCCACCGCCCGGTGACAAAAACAATTGATTGAAATCAACCGGCATTGCGCTGTATCTTACATGTTATGTAGCGGCAATGTTGAATAAAAAAGCCTGCAGCATACCGCTGCAGGCTCTGTGATGTACCCCGAAAATGTGCACAATCTATCTTTGGTTTTTCATTTCCCACCTATCTTTTAGATAACCCCGTACTGGTTTTCTCCAAAAGATTATTCACTTTGAATTTGTTGGCGTAATTGTCATAGTGCGCCAACTCACGGTCATTACGGAACTGTGCATCCAGGTAAATATGGAACAGGTCATTATCCGGAAATGCTTTCTTCAGATTATATACGGTCAGGGGTACTATTTCGCCCTTGCCGTAAGTGGAGAAGTAATACTTCCGTACCCGTTGCGTTCCTTTTGGTTGCGATGCATACATGTCTTTATAATAGAGCCAGACAGGTCCTTTTTCTAAAAAATTATACTGCGTAAAATTCCAGGTGCGCACAACGTTGCCTTTGTTCTTGTAGGCATAGATCTCATCTTTAAAAACATGGATCTTTTCGCCATTGTGTTTTACAATTAAATAAGGTTTGGCAATAAACTCATTGAACCGGATTTTATTCTCGTCTGATTCGTCATTGGTGGCATAGGTAAGCCTGTTGTTCTCAAAATCATCGAGTGTGCGATAAACTCCGCTTTGGGCATACAAAGCCATTCCAGTTACCATAAATGATAATGCCATAAAAATCGTTCTCATGATCTTATGTTTTAATAGTTATATACTATAGATTAAAGCCAGGATAAGCCAAAGGCTGCCGGTTACATGTAATAGTCGGTAATGCTTGTAGAAGGTCGTTAAATACAAATCAGCCCGTACAGTTGTGATGGGCGCGGAGAGGTCTCCTGTCAGATACGGTGCACGCAATGAAGAATAAACAACGGAATTGTCGCATGGTGCGGAGGTGCGTTGTTTACGGGATATGCCTCAGTTAAAGTAGAAACAGCATGAAATGAGTATTCAGCAAAGCTGGTGTTGATGGAGGCCGGAACATACTTCGCAACCCTGATCTTTGCATCGTTGCGTTTCTGCTCATGGCCCAGTTTGGTCTGTTTGTGATCGTCTTTGCAATCGCCTGTATTTTCACTCCCCTCCAATGCATGGACGGGTGTTCCCATGGCCACTGAAACCAGTTTTTCCAGGCAACAATCCAGCCGCACCGTAGCACCGAAGGTGCTGGTAAGATAAACGAGGGCTAATATGGTTACCAGGAACTTTTTCATTGGTTTACGACGCAAAACTAATCATTGTTAGCTGTATCTCTGATAGACAGTTTGACAGCAGTTTTTGTTTTATAATTTCATTAACATTCTACTTGTCAGTAGATTATATAAATAAAATTGAGTTATGTCTGTTTAGGGCGGAATGGGTCAGAAAACGGTCTTGCCTGGTAGTTTTCTGATAAAAAAACACCTGACTTCTGGTAAAAAATGAGGCGATTTAGTAGAAATTTCTATTTGGGATTGAAACGCACTTTCCTTTGTCCCTAATCTTATTTATTATTTTCCTGCTATTTTTCTCCGCCGCATGTTTGCAGGCTATATGATACCGGTCTGGATATTACCATCCCCACCACGCAACTGCAAAAAACTGACCGATCACGGGAAGAAAATATTACTGTAACGCATAAAGACCTGCCAGGTGCAATTCATCGCGTTGTTATAATACACCCGATGAATCCCCTACAGGTCTTTACTTTTTAATTCTCTGTTCAGCGCACTGCCCGTACCATCGGCGGTTGTCTCAACACCATCGCCGGTATTGTTTGCATTGGCGGTGATGTCGTTCCCGTTCCCACCAGCGATCGCTATCAGGGCCGGACCGTTACCAGCCGGATTGCTTGCATGAAATAAACCCGCGTATCCACCGGTTCCTGAAGAAATGCCATAGATACCTGCAGTTCCAATTCGAGCGATGTGCCATCGCCATCGTTTGTTATGGAGAACACCGTGCTGGCTTCATTTACGGTTGAATAAAAGGCAGGCTGAGTGATCCGCCGCCACCGGTATTATCTGATCCCGGCAGCTGAAGCCGTTGAATTTAAGTGCCTGTTTATTTACCGGCGCGGTATTGTCTACCGGCTGGTTTTGTAACCCAACAACTGTTGGATTGGGATAGTTACCACCGAGATCGCCGGGGGCTGCTCCGGTTGGCGGAAAGGCAGCGGGTATTACACCTGGCGCCAGTTTATCGGCAGTGATATTGGCCGCAGCGATCTTTGCCGGATCTACCCATTCACCATAAACGCAATTGTGTGTATGAAGGCCTGAACTTTACCTGCATTTCCGTTTTTACCGGAAGGCCGGCCGGTACTGCATCCTGTGCCGCCTGTACACGGTAAACAGCGGTTTCTTCGAACCGCGATGCAACAATGATCTCCGTGCCATTGGCATGTTCATTAAAGAGCTGTTGTACCAACTGGGGGGAGTTATTGTCTCTCGACAAATGGGAGAGGAACAGATGGCTCATATACGCCGGCTTGTGTTTGGTGAATACTTCCAGCGCCTGTTTGTTGGAGAGATGGCCATGACCGCCGCGGATGCGGTTCTTTAAATGCCGCGGATAACTTCCTTTCTCCAGCATTTCCTCATCGTAATTGGCTTCAAGAAAAGCAGCATGACAATGTTTGAAATGCATTATCACATGATCGCAGGCGGATCCGATATCGGTGAACACGCCGATGTTCACATTGTTGCCGTTTACGATAAAACTATGTGGTTCGGCGGCATCGTGTTTTTTGGGGAATGCCTGAATGGCCAGGTTGCCTACCTGCACGGGTTCATATGCTTTAAATGCAAATACCTGTTCTTTCTGAATAGATAAATTGCCGTGATAATGGGTGGCCTCGGTAATATATACGGGGAGTTGGTATTTTTTTGCCAGCACCGGAATACCGCTGATATGATCGGTATGTTCGTGCGAAACAAAAATGGCTTTCACCGTTTGCATCGACAGGCCAAGCCGGCTCATGCGCCGCTCCGTTTCGCGGCATGAGATACCGGCATCAACCAGGATGGCTTCCTGGTCATTGCCTACATAGTAACAGTTTCCATTACTTCCGGAATTCAGCGATGCAATAAACAGCGACATGAGGGGGCAAAGATAAGGTTTGCCTGTTTCGAATTGCTAAGTAATTACCCCGGCTGCAATAACGATTTGTGGATTTAGCCCGATTATTTTTATGATCGCCCGCTCAAATTCATCGACACAAATTCCTTTTTCACCGGGGAACAGCCATTCTGGCGCAAAACCTGTTTAAACTTTACATCTAATTACAGTCACAGGAACATTGATCACGCTGCATAACTAAATTTTTACATTATGGAAAGAAAACATTTTTTGAAGAACGGATTAGCTGCCCTCGGTCTTGCCGCTATTGCGCCTTTAGCCAACGCCTGCAAAAAAGAAACAGACGCCACCACTACCGACACTGACACAAGTTCAGGCTCGGGCACCTGTTCGGTGTCGCCTACCGAAACCGAAGGGCCGTTTCCCACGAAAACGCCCAGCTCACTGGTACGGTCCGACATCAGGGACGACAGAACGGGTGTTGCACTCACCGTGAAGATCACTATCAACAATAAAAACAACGGTTGTGCGGCACTGGCCGGCGCGCTGGTAGATATCTGGCATTGCGATAAAGATGGTAATTACTCAGAATACGGCGGAACCAATATGCAATCGACGAACTACACTGCGGTTCACTTTTTACGTGGCCGTCAAACTACCGACTCAAACGGGCTGGTAACTTTTACATCGATCTTTCCCGGCTGGTACACCGGCCGTGCAACGCATATTCATGTTCATATTTATAATTCATCCGGCACCAGTCTGAAGGTTACGCAGATCGCATTTCCCGAAGGAAGCGGCAGCGCCGTGGCCACCGTGAATGGCAGCGGCTCAACCTATGGTTATACGAAGGGCATGAGCGGTTATACCTACAACGCCAATGATAATATCTTCAGCGATGATACCGATGGTTTGGAAATGTCTACAGTTACCGGAAGTTTATCTGGCGGCTATACATTGACCCATACCATAAATGTTGCGGCATAACACATTTTCAAAATACTCATTGAAAAACCGCCATCACAGATCAGGACTTTATCCTTTCTTTTCTTTATTAAACAGTGCATATGCAAAAAGGGATCATCAGGTTATGTTATAGAAAAGTGATCGACGCGCAATCGTCGAAGCCCTGGGACAAACTGGTATTTGAAGATACCTATACCGAATTCCTGATGCAGTCGCAGCTCTATAACCACGAAAAGAAGTATGCTTCATTCAGCGACATAATTACCCATGTGCCGGCGGCAGAGCGTTTGCATTTCCTGGTAAGCGCCGCCGTCATTGGGTATTTACAGCAGTTGCAGGGAAAGGTGCCCGATCTTACCAATAACCTCGGCCGGCTTTTTCTGCCTTTTAATAACTATCGTTTCGAGATCATCAACTCCGATATAAAAGACCGGTTGAAACACCGGGTGGCCATCAATTTCTTTACCGATCATCTTGTATGGCACGATACCATTGACAAACAGTTATTGCTTTCCATTTCCGGTAATACCGAAAATGGCGAAACGCTAACCGAGCTGTTCACCCTGCCGCCGTTTGTAAGTATCTATTCATTAATAACACCCGGGCAAAATGGTACAACAGAACAAGGGTAAAATATTCCTGGCCGATGAACGCGGCCACAATGAAGTAGATTGGTTCAGAAGTTATAATACCTTCAATTTCGGGCAATACCAGCGTGATCATAAAACGCCGTTTGGTCCGCTCTATGTTTTGAACGATGATACACTCGCCGGCGGAAAAAGCATTTCAATGACAATTGAAGCTGATACCGAAATAGTATTGATCCCCGTGGTAGGCGCTATTACTTATAACGACAGCCTCGGCAATTCAAACATCATTGAAGCTGGTGAATGCCAGGTTTTCAACGCCCCAAAGGACACGGTCATACGCATAGGCAATCCTTATGACAACGAACTGGTGAATTTTCTGCAGCTTTGGATTTATCGTAATTGTGAAGAATTGAGGTCGCCACAGTTGATCCCATTCGATATCGTTAACAACCGGAACAAACTGGTTCCCATTCCGGTAACCAATACGCCGTTCAAATACGGCATTGGAAAATATGCCGGTCGTAAAGAATCTGTATACCGGTTAAGCAAAGCCGGTAACGGGGTTTTCGCCTTTGTAATTCAGGGGGCTTTTGAAGTGCAATACCGCCTGCTTCATCCCCGCGATGGGTTGGCGTTGTGGGAAGCGGATGAGGTGGAGTGGGAAGCGTTGTCGAATGAGGCTATTTTGTTTGTAGTTGAGATTCCGCTGTGACAGGACAGTGAAGCAGGAAGTATGAAACAGGAGGTACGAAATGAACTTTACCCCGGAATTAATAATTAGCGTTTTCCAGTGATTATCGCCTGCTCTGAAATAAACGGAAAGCCCTGCGATTTATAGCGGGCTCTCCGTTTTATTATCTTCTTACTTCTTACATCCTGCGTCCTGCTTCTTTGACTTTGAACCACGTGAGTCTGTCGTTAATAAGGGTATGTTTCCATGATCTACTTTGCCAACGGGTTATTCTGCAACTCCACATCGGGTAGCGCAAACGTAACTTTCGATGGCACCGGTTTGCGATTCGGGAATTTGATCACGGCATTTACGCCATTGATGGTTTGTGCCACCCGGTTGGTGCGCACCATATCGAACCAGCGTTTTGCTTCCCCAATAAATTCATAACCTCTTTCACGGAACACCATATCATCAAACTCACTCTTGCTTAACCCCGCCGGCAGATCGGCTGTGGCATCGGGCATATTGGTTGGTACGCCATAGGCGCGGCGACGCACCTGGTTGATGGCATTGTAAGCTGCAGCGGTGGGGCCATTGGTTTGGTTTTCCGCTTCTGCAAAGATCAGCAGTACATCGGAAAAACGATACAGATAGAAATCGTTGCCATTGCCGGTATCTATTGGCGCATCGGGATCTTTGTATTTACCCATACGCAGGTCATATATATCTTTTTCAATTTCAGCGGCCATTACCACGCCGTTGATCAGGTAACTGCTGTAGGTGCTGAATTTCTTGCGCAGGTCATTGTCGTCCCAGTTTTTGATCAAAGGGGCCAGTGAAATAATGCCGCCGAATTTATTACCGCTTACCGAATAACCGGCTGCCTTTGCCTTTGAATCGGCCCAGTAAGATGCCATGAAAGCGCCTTTATCGACGATTTGCGAGAACTTCAGGGAGAAGATATCTTCTTTGTTGGTGGCCAGTGTAGGCGAGTAAACTGTTGCCAATGATGGCTCCAGGTCGAAACCGTAAGTAGCTTTGTTGTCCATCACTTCTTTGGCCTTGTCGCGGGCCCCGGCATACTGGCCGAGTGTAAGATAAATATCGGCCAGTGCGGTTTTGGCCGCGCCTGCGGTTGCCCTGCCGGGTGAGGTAGTGGTATTGGGTAATGCGGTTTCGGCAAACTTCATATCCTTAACGATAGAATCGTAAATAACGTTCACCGGTGACAATGCCAGCGCCACATCATTGGCGTTTACAATAGGCTGCAGCCGTAATGGTACCTTTCCCCAAACGCGCACGGCAAAATAATAACAATAGCCACGCACAAAATAAGCTTCGCCATAGGCTTTCTTTTTTACTGCATCGCTGAGCGTCGTATTTCTGTTGAGATTATAGATCAGTAAATTGGCGCGCCCGATAGCTTCGTATAAGGTTGTCCAGCTTTGTGCGAAGTTATTCGGCAGGTTCATTACGTTATTGTAATTGCTCCAGTTGGCCTGGCTCGATCCGCCGTCGGCATATTCGCTCATGAGCTCAAGGCCGAGCCCGGCGGTTGATTCCCATAACCGGCCGCGGCTGCGGGTAAGCGGTTCGTATACACCGATCACTGTCTGATCGAGCGTTGTGGGATCGAGTTCGCCCAGGGTGGCGGTTGCTTTCGGTTCTTCTTCCAGTAGTTTTTTGCAACTCACCATCAAAGTAACGGCTAATAGTATATAGAATATTTTTAGTTTCATATTTCAAGCATTTTTTTATCAGGTTATTCAGTTGTTCAGTTTGTATTGACTTAATAACTCACGAACTCAATAACTCAATAATTTATAAACTTCAATGTTGTCTAAAAAGTAATACCTAAACCAAAATTGTAAGTTTTGGCAGCGGGATACGCACCTAAGTCAACTCCCTGCCGGCGGTCGTTGCCATTGAAGGTATTCACCTCGGGATCATATCCTGAATAATCGGTAATGGTGAGCAGGTTCTGTGCGCTTACGTATACGTTCAGGTTCCTGACGGTCTTGCTTTTCAGATCGATATTATAATCGAGCCTGATATTACGCAGCCGGAAGAATGAACCGTTTTCCATATAGCGATTGCTGCGGAAATGATAATTGCTCACAGTAAGGCCCGGGTTGGGATAAAAATCATTTAGCGCTTTCCGTTTGTTATACTGGCCAACGGGCGAAGGAATGGTCATATCGAACAGCGCAGCATTATTGATACGTGAACCGCTTACACCTGCCCATACCGATGATAACGTAAAGCGTTTATACCGGATGGTGGGGTTGATGCCGTAATAGAGATCGGGGTAGGGGCTGCCGATGATCTGGTTGTCAAGCGCATTGATGAGATCGCGGCCATTGGCATCTTTATCGCCGTTCAGGTTCTCATACTGCGCAACGCCGTCTTTATCGAGGCCGGTGAATTTGGGCCCGTAGAAAGCAGAGAGCGGTTCACCGGGACGAATGATACTGTTTGAGCCCGACGCATCATTGCCACCGGCAATAGTGGGTATGTCTTTACCGTCTTTTGTTTTGGTGACCCTGTTCCGGTTTTGCGACAGGTTTACATCGATGGCGATCGTCCAGTCGCCATTGTTCAGCAGGTTGGTACCCAATGTCAGTTCCCAGCCTTTGTTCTCTACTTCACCTACGTTATCGATGATCTGGCCGGGGCCTGAACCGATACCGGCGCCAACACCGGCACTTGGCGGTAACTGCACCAGCGCCAGCAGGTCGGAAGTTGTTTTGATATAATAGTCGAATGTGACGCGGATCTTCTCGTTAAGCAGTCCGGCGTCAAAGCCGATATTTGTTTGCGTAGTGGTTTCCCATTTCAGATCCGGGTTGGGGAACGTAGGCGCCAAACCAACTGCCAGACCGGTTCCGGCGCCCTGCCCGGTATTTACGGTTTGTCCTAACAGTAATGACTGATAGGGACGAATGGCGGGGTTACCCGCCTGCCCCCAGCTGCCACGCAGTTTGAGGCCCGATAGCCAGGTAACGTCCTGCAGGAATGTTTCTTCCGAAATACGCCATGCGGCCGATAGGGATGGGAATACCCCATATTTGTTGTTCTCGGCAAATACCGAAGCGCCGTCGCGGCGAATACTGGCGGCGAACATGTATTTATCTTTCAGGTTCAACCGTACACGCGCAAACGCACTAACAATTGAGTTTTCAACTACGTTTGTGAGTGGTTTGCTCACCGAGTTGGCCGAGTTGAAATTGTAGTTCTTTAACTGATCGGTACCAAAACCGGAAGCGGCGAGGTCGATGGTGTTCAGTCTTTCTTTTTGATATGATACCCCGCCAATAGCTTCGATGTACGACTCCGGCGTGAGATTGTATTTGTATTCGAGGAAGTTTTCAGCCAGTAAGGAAGTTTTATCATAATTACCCAATTCGGCAGAACCGATATTATTTCCCAGGCGCGGTAAAATGCGCGGGAAATACAGATCGCGGCGGATATGATAATAGTCGCCCGACAGGCGGGTGGTGTTGGTTAAGCCCTTTATGATAATGGTTTTGAAGTCTGCACCGCCCTGTACGCGGGTGGTGGTGTTCTGATCGAGCACTTCATCGGCCATGGCCACCGGGTTCTCTGCATCGATACCATTAAAGGTAAAAGGCGTTACATCGGTATAGGTTCCATTGGCATTTTTTACCGCCACTGTAGGTACGGCGCGCATTACCGAGCCGATACCCGATTTACCAAAGTTGCGTGTGTTATCGCCAACAGAAGGGGAGAAGCCGTTCTGTCTGGCGCGGGAAACCGTCATGCGCGACTGGATGGAGAACCGGTCGTTCACACGGCTATCGACATTCAGCCGCAGCGAACCGCGTTTATAACCGCTGTTGCGCACGATACCGTTCTGGCTGGTATACCCGGTAGAAATATAGTAACGCGTTTTATCGTTACCACCCGAAATGCTCAGGTTGTTATTGGCAAGTAGTGCTGTCCTGAACACTTCCTCCTGCCAGTCGGTACTTACACCGGGTGTATAAGCGGCCAGGTCGGTGGGCAGCGCCTGGTTCGAATTGGTATAATACCGTTTGGCGAAATCAACATACTCATCGGCATTCATCAGCTCGAGTTTTTTACGCACCTGTTGCAAACCGGCCGAACTTTCGAATAGGATGCGAGCCTGTCCGGCCCGGCCCGAACGCGTAGTGACCATAACCACGCCATTGGCGCCGCGTGAACCATAGATAGCGGTGGCCGATGCATCTTTCAATACTTCTATCGATTCAATATCGCCTGGGTTGATGGTGGCTAAACCGTTGGCGCCACGCACATCATCGTTGAACTGCGGCAAACCGTCGATAACATATAACGGTTCATTACCCCCTGCAATAGACGATACGCCGCGAACCCGAACACTGATGCCGGCGCCCGGTTGCCCGGAGGTTTGTTGCACCTGTACACCCGCCAGCCGGCCCGATACTGCCTGTTCAACGCTTACAACCGGCATTTCACGCAGCTTTTCGTTTCGTATGGAAGAAACAGCGCCTGTCAATTCCGTTTTGCGCTGGGTGCCATACCCAACCACAACAACGTCTGAAAGACCCTGTGCTTCTTCTTTTAACTGTAACTCAACAGGAACGCCGGCGGTAACCAGCAGTTCTTTCTTTTCAAAACCAACAGAGGAAAATACAAGCACCACCTTGTCTTCGGGTGCTGAGATCGTGAAGCTGCCATCACTGGCAGTTGCGGTAACCGTTTTACTGTTCTTAATTTGAACGGAGACCCCGGCCAGGGGCGTTTGTTGCGGATTGGTAACCTTTCCGGTGAACTGTTTGTTTTGTGCAAACGCAACAGTGTACCAGCTCATTACCAACACGGCAAGCGTTAGTTTGGCTGTAGGCATAGCAATTGTTTTAGGTAAATAGCAATAAGTAATTTTAAGCCAATTTCATATATATGCACGCTTTATTTACGGAAACGTTTCCGTTGTGATCATGAATGGATTATTTTATAGTGGCGCCTGTACGTTATTGGGAGGCGGATCAACTTTACTGAAAATCGAAATTATCGGGCCGTTGATCTGTTATTTTATCCACAACAGCGAAAAACCAGGAGTGAATACCGGAGAAAATATGAAATTGCTGCCCGTAACAATACAATGCTTCTATTATAATTAATCAGCATTTGTAAAAGCCTCCACCCATAGCCGGAAATATCTCGAAACTCAATAACCGGTAACTAAAGGCGAACGCTAAACGCGAATACAGCCAATTCAGAATCAGATCATGAGGTATAAATCCGGGCAACCCGGCAACCGGCAACCGGTAACTATAAAATAACCTGACTCTATGAAAAGATCGTTACTTATTGTAATTCCTGTGTTATTGATTACTATGCACTCCTGTTCGAAAACAAACACTTTTATCCATTGTGCAGACTGGGTAGGGAATTATGTTTTTCATGAAGACCCGGTGCCTACGGCAACCGGCATTAACAAGATCATGGAATGGGAGTTATCTGTTGCCCAAACAAGCGATACCTGTTTCGGCACACTCGAAATTACCGGCCTCACAACGTATATAAAATTACTCACCACACTTTCGGGCGATTCATCGGGGGTTGATGTTGTATATAACAAATACCTCGACGGTTCACAGGATTTCGAACCCGGTGATGTGTTGTTCAGTTTGCACAGGGACAGCAGCCACATCATCACTACCTGGAAACAACTTCATCCTATGCTGGCAGAAAATCCCGAAACAGCAGGCGCCTGTTTCAAGCTGCTAAAGAATGCTAAATACAAAGAATATTAATGCGATTGTGCATTGAGGTTATTTAGGTATATTTAGATCATTATTAAACCTTAATGAATTTTTTATGGGAAAAGGAACACTTATCCTGCAGGCATCCGCTATCATAATCAGCGCCGTTGCTGCCATCGCTTCTGCAAAAGCTCCAAAGGCTGAGGTTACCCAATATTACAAATCCGGCGATAAGTTTTACCCCGCCGGCATTGAAGGGTATGACTACGTTTGCGAGTGGGACCATTTTTCTGTATGCACTTATTATTTTGATGAAGCTTCGCAGCAATACAGGCCTGCGAAATATGGTAAGATCACCTGGTTACGGTAGATGATTTCATATAGATGACTTTTATGCTGCACGCTGAATTTCAGCGTGCTGTTTTTTTAAAAACAGATGCCAGCGGGCTGATTTTTGCCAAAAAAGCGCGGGGTACTAAAAATGTATAAAAACAATTTCTTATTTTAGGAGTAGATTGAACCTAAACCGGATTGTAATACACCCAACCAACGATCTGCCGCCATAATGAGATATGCTGAATTTACCAGTGAAGAACTGTGGAAACAAATGCTGCCCGGCGACCACCTGGCGCTGGATGCCATCGTAAAACGGCACTACAATTTACTTTATCAATATGGCTGTAAGTTTACCCGCGATGCGGCACTGGTAAAAGACTGCATTCAGGATATGTTCCTGTATATCTGGCAAAAAAGGAATGCGCTCAATGAAACCGCTTCGGTAGAACATTA
>CBIHPC010000127.1:0-16592 GCA_966211305.1 uncultured Niastella sp. | reverse complement strand
CGAAATGATCCGCTAACAATTTTCCTGTTAGATTTTAGTTACCAAGTTAGACACATTTACACATCTGGTATGCATAAATGTTAATAAACCGAAGCGATTATAGACCGGAAAAAATAGCGCTAAACAAATAGCCGTGTAGATTTTGGCGATAGACGCGTTAATTTGGCCGATAAGTGTGCAAGGCCAGTGTAACTACAAAATAATGTTCAGGCAATAAAAAAATCAGCTAACTGCCTTTTTCTTTCACAACCTCAGATCCGACACCATACAATCTTCTCCCCTATCATATAAACTCAGGATGGAATCGTATACCGACTTACCACCAGGCCCTTGTATTGATTTATACGCTTCTGTAATTACCCGCAAACCCTGGATCACATCTTCGGGTGTTTCACCTTCCATCCACTTCAACTGAATGATCTCATTGCTGGCCAGTTTTATTAATAGCATATCCTCCGGCGCTTCTATATTCCTGCACCCCGTTATGGTGCCGGAAAAACTTACGCCTTTATCAGCCTTAAATTCTTCAAATGTCTTAAACCCGGTATCAAGCACGCTTACATAATACAGATCAAAAAGAGAATAGAGCAGGGCTGCTTTCGGTTGCTTTTTATTTACAAACGCCACCTGCAGGTCGCTTGCTTCATCGCTTTCCCTTGTATAAACATTGGTGAACTCAAACTTGTCCATATGTATAAAGTTATATTCTGCCGCCAAATTAATTCCTATACCCCATAAAAACAAGAACCCCCGACGTTACAGTCGGGGGCCTTCCCGTTTAGCTGCCCCGCTTTGCGGGGCTAAAAAGCATTCATGGCTATATGAATACAGGATAAAGGTTGTAATGGCTCAAACCCCGGGTTTGAAAATCTACTACGCCCTCCGGTTTATGAACTTAATTATGCGTTTCCCAATAGGTATAATCATACGTGTCGAGGTATGCGCCGTCAAAACCGGCATTTGTAAATCGCTTTATGTAAGAAGCATCGTTTCCATAAACGATATTTTTCCAGTCCTGCATCCAGTACCGCACCATGTAATTGCCTTCCCAATCCGGGTCTTCGGCAATATCTAACCAGGCCGGAGGATTGGTAAACCAGTCGTTGTTCCAGTAGGCGCGATAATCTTCTGCATGGCCGATAGCCACATACGCCAGCACAATTCTTTTGCCGCCATTAGCTTTTGTTTTTAACGACTGCACGTCATTGTACGTTAAAGGCGCCGAATCATCGTTAAAGAAACCATCGAGAATGAGCACATCGAAATTGGTGGCCTGCAGCTCAGTCAAAAACTGTGTTTTGCTGGTATAGGTGTGCGGATTGATCAGGTACAAAAAGTTCTTTGCATCGCTCAGGGTGTTCACATTACCTGCATGTAGGTTGTACGGCGTAGCGGTGGAAATAGTGTCAAGCTCACGTTGCCTGGCAACATAGGAAATAAAACCCTGGTTGAAGTTGTTGGTGTAAGAAGTGTTGACCTTTGTGCCAGTGGTGCAATAATCGGTTACCAATGCGCGCTTGCCATGCCGTTGCGCAAACCGCAACATGCGTAAATAAGCATTTCGTGCACTGGTGGGCGTAGTGGCATCATCTATATTATTATACCCATAATACACTTCTTCCTGCCCTACCCCATCGATTGCATTCAGGTAATCGGTATCCGGCGTTCCGGTTGAGTCACCGGTGCTGGTCATCAGCGGCAGCGCATCCTGCGATACGATCAGAAAACCTGGTTTCTGTTGCCGTGCATAAGCACTGAGTTCTTCAATAAAAGTTCTCATTTCTTCCACATGATCAACGGCGGCATTGATATGTAAAGCTTCTTTTTCTTTTATGCCGGCATCTTCTCCTGCACTCTTTTTACAGGCTGTGCCAAAAACTAAAAAAGCGGCTATCCACAGATAGCGGGTGCGGTTCTTATTCATATTATAAGGATTGGTTTTCCAATGTGATAATGTGATAATATGCTAATGTGATAATGGAATACAGGGCCCTTGTGAGTGCTTACGCAAGTGCTTTATATGTTAATATAATAACAGAAAAACGCATTGACTGCTAATTAGCGAATATATCAATTTGGGAATTTGGTAAATCGATACAAAGAATGGCCAGTGTTATTAATAAGAGAACGCAGGCAATAATTATTAATGAAACCGCCCACGTTAAGGTGCGTTTATTCATAGCTGAAGGTTTAATTTTTTACAACAGCCCCTTTCATTCAATAACTATACCAGCTGCTATTGATGTGAATAAATCAATTGGCAATGAGCAATTGGCAATTGGCAAAACATGAAGAATTACATTACCGCAATATCAATCCAAACGGCAACGTGTGCCCGCTCACTACAGATGTATACAGATTCCTTGTGTTTGATGAAGGCCTTAGTTTTTCGTGGTTTAAAAAATAAAGCATACAATCGATGGTTGATCGTTAAACCCGCGATACAAAATTTCTCACAAAAGGTTCAGCCATTCATCATCCTGCCCCTGCCTTGCGATCCTTTCGCCCGGGCCCCGGACCTCGTCTTGTATCTTACGCCTTGTACCTTGTGCCTTATTCCTTAAATTGCAGCAGTTATGCGACAACTTGCTGCTATTTTATTTGCCGATATGACCGGGTATACCGCCCTGATGCAGGAAAACGAGCAACTGGCCCGTGCCAAACGCCAGCGGCTTAAGGAAGTCCTGGAGCATACTATTGCCCGGTTCCATGGAAAAATTTTACAATATTATGGCGACGGCTCACTGAGCATCTTCAATAGCGCCATCGATAGCGTGCATGCCGCCATAGAAATACAGCAGCAATTATTACAACACCCCAAAGTCGACCTGCGCATCGGCATCCATACCGGCGATGTTATCATAGAAGAAGAGGCCATCTATGGCGATGGCGTTAACCTCGCCTCCCGTATTGAATCGCTGGCAGTGCCCGGCGGTGTGTTCGTATCGGAAAAGGTATTCGATGAGATCCGTAACCAGGAACATATTCAAACCCGTGAACTGGGCTATTTTGAACTGAAAAATATTAAACAACCCATCAGGGTATTCGCCATTGCCAACAATGGCATTATCGTTCCCGGCCGCAATGAAGTGCGCGGCAAAACCGCCGCCCCGGTTAACCGGCTGGCCGTACTTCCCTTTGTTAATATGAGCGCCGACCCCGAAAATGAATACTTCAGCGATGGTATTACAGAAGAATTGCTGAATACGCTTACCCGTGTGGATGGCCTGCAGGTGACCTCCCGCACTTCGGCCTTTGCATTCAAGGGAAAGAACGACGATATTCGCGACATTGCCATTCAACTTAATGTAGATAAGATCCTGGAAGGAAGTGTGCGCAAGGCAGGTAACCGGGTACGCATCACCGCCCAGTTGATCAATGCCGCCGATGGTTTTCATATCTGGAGCGAAACTTACGACCGCAAACTCGACGATATTTTCGAAGTGCAGGACGAGATCAGCGGTATCATCGCCAATAAGCTGAAAGAAAACCTGTCGGGCGCAGAACGGCCTGCAATAAAATCAAGCGTAAAAAATATTGCAGCTTATACCCATTACCTGAAGGGATTGCATTTCAAGAACAAGATAACACCCGCAGATACCCGCAAAGCCATTGAATGTTTTAAACAGGCCATTGCCATAGAGCCAGGTTATGCAGAAGCGCATGCCATGGTAGCGCAGTCTTATTGCAGTCTGGGCACCATGGGACAAATGATCCCGCACACCGCCTTCGAGATCGGTCATCAGTATGCCGATAAGGCCCTTGAGCTGGATGCCAACATCGCCGAAGGCCATATTGCTAAGGCCATGGCCTTTTTATATTATGAATGGAAGTGGGATGAAGCGTATGCTGCGCTGCAAAAAGCCATCGAACTGAACCCAAGCCGGGTGGAAGCCTATGACCTGCTTGGTTTTTATTATATAGCCAAAGCGCAAAAATCGGAAGGCGTGAAAGTGCTGGAACACGCCGAACAGATAGACCCTCTTTCGCCCACCATCATTCGCTCACTGGGTACCATGTATATTTTTGAAGAAAGGTTCGATGATGCCATTCGCCAGGCCGACAAACTGCTGGAGATGAACCCTGAAATGCGCAGCGCCATCGAGTTGAAAGCATGGGCTATTGGTATGAAGGGCGACTGGGAGTCGGCCCTTGTATTATTTGAAGAAGTGCACCGGCTCACCGGTCATCCGCTGAAAGGGTTAATGGGCCTCGGCGTTTGTTATGCCCGCTGCGGCATGGTGGATAAGGCCATGGAGTGTGTTCACAAACTGGAACAGCGGCAACAGTTAGAGCCCGACTCGGTAGTCGATGGCGACCTGGCAGCCGTATGGCTGGGCATTGGCGACATTGATAAAACTTACTATTACCTCAACGAATGCATCGATAAACGAATGGGCCCCGTTGCCTGCTTTATTGAATATCCGCCTTACAAAGTGGTGAAGGCCGATCCTAGGTTTCATGACCTGAAACAACGGATGGGGATTTGAATGGGTGCCGATTTAAGCAGTTAAGCCATTTTAATTACTTTTGCCCCTCAACAAATGGCATTTTTCCATAATTCATGCTTCCCCGCCTGAATTATTCAACAACACCCGGGCAATATGGCGTTATTAAAAGTTTCAGGAATTGGCAAACAACTCAATGGCAATGTGGTGCTTCAGGATATATCATTCTCCCAGAAAAAGTTCCAAAAACTGGCCATCGTTGGCGAATCGGGCTCGGGAAAAAGCACCCTGCTGAAGATCATTGGCGGATTGATACAACCCGATAGCGGCGATGTGCTGTTTGAAGATAAACATGTGGAAGGGCCGAATGAACGGCTGATCCCCGGACATCCGCAAATGGCGTATTTGTCGCAACACTTTGAACTCCGCAACAACTACCGCGTTGAAGAAATTCTTGAATACGCCAATACCTTACCGGAATCGGAAGCGCAAAGCCTGTATGAGATCTGCCATATAAAACATCTGTTGAAACGCAAGACCGACCAAATTTCAGGAGGAGAAAAACAACGCATTGCCATGGCGCGCCTGCTGACCGGCGCACCCAAACTGTTCCTGCTCGATGAACCGTTCTCGAACCTCGACAACCTGCACCGGAATACATTGCGGTCAGTTATCCGTGCAATGGGTGAAAAACTGGGCATCACCTTTTTGATAGTGTCTCATGACCCTGCAGATGCGCTTGGCTGGGCCGATGAGATCATCGTAATGAAGAGCGGACAGATCATTCAACAGGACATACCTGGAACAGTATACCGGCAACCGGTTAACGAATATGCGGCCGGGTTATTCGGCACCTATAATGCGTTCACTAAAACAGAAGCGGCCAGGTTTGGCGAAATACCAAAGGCATATGGCAACCGCAAGCAATATTTTATCAGACCCGAAGCCTTTACGCTGGCGGTCAAAAAAAATAAAACGGCCGTTGCAGGAAAAGTAACCGACGTGTCTTTCCTTGGCAGCGGTTATGAGGTGGAAGTGGCGTTGCCTGAAAGTATGGTAATTGTAAGAACAGATAATGGCGACCTGAAATTCGGGGATGATGTATACGTATCGTTCAGGAAGCATTCTTAAAGAAGCCGTGATCCTGCAACATGATGTATTGAAAAGCCTTCCTTGTCGGCGATGACGCCATATCAATAATTCAAAATTGCAGAAACCCCTGTACCTGGTCTACTATAAAACCCGGGAACACCCCCAGCCATGCGAGCAAACACATCAACACAACGAGAGACGTATATGTTGCCGCATAAAAGAAAGGGTGAAGTGTTTTTTCTTTAACTGGTGCTAAAGGCGGCGCAGCAAACAGCGTGCTGATAATACGCAGATAATAAAACAAACCGATCACACTGCTTAACACCAGTACCACGGCCAGTAACCACATATTTTGTTGCACGCCGGCGGTAAGAATAAAAAATTTGGCGGGAAAACCGGCCGTCAACGGAATTCCGGCCAGTGAAAATAAAGCAACCGTAAATATGGCAGCCATCAACGGGCTTCGCCAGAACAATCCGCGGTAACCACTCAGCTCATCGGCATCGCGGCGGGTGGTCGATAATAAGGAAATAATGCCAAAGGCCGATAACAGGGTGATGGAATAGGCAAGCAGGTAAAATACCGTTGGCCCCACACCGGCATCGCCCGACAAAAACGCCACCAGCAAATAACCGAAATGCGCTATGGATGAATAAGCCAGCAGCCGTTTTATATTTTGTTGCATCAATGCCAGGATATTACCAACCAACATGCAGGCGATGGCTATTACGGTAAAAACGGTAACTGCAAGTGTATTCTGTTGCAAATGCACCGCCTGTGCAAAACGGATCAAAACGGCAAAAACGCCAATTTTCGAAACCGTGGCAATAAACGCCGTCACCGGGGCCGGCGCCCCCTGGTATACATCGGCTGCCCATAAGTGAAAAGGAACCAGCGCCAGTTTAAAACCGATGGCCACAACGATCAAACCAATACCCATCAGGAACAATACCGACGAGCCTGAGGTATCGAGCGCGCGGCCAATAGCCGTAAATTCCATACTGCCGGTTTCCATATAGATCAGGGCCATACCGAATAACAAAAAGGCAGACGACAAAGCCGCCAGCACCAGGTATTTCATACCTGCCTCCACAGCATTATTGCGGTTCCGCAAATAAGCGATGAGCGCATACAGGCTTACGCTCAGCAATTCAAGCCCAATGAACAACGATGCAAAATGCCGGCTGATGGTTAAAACGGCCGAGCCCAGCGTGGCCAAAAAAAGCAGGATGTAATATTCTTTGGGGTTCTCTTCCCTTTCTTCAAAATAGATGTATGAAAGCAGTCCGACAACCAATACGGAAAATATGATCAGGCCGGTGAACAGCGCAGCAAACCCATCCACCACCAGCAGGGGCGGCACCTCGCGCGGCAGGGTATCGCGCACATACCACATAGCCAGTACAACACCGCACATCATAACAAAACCTGTGATCTGTATTACAGTATGACTTTGTTTGAATGCAATAAGCAGTATCACCACAATGGCAGCGGTTGCCAGTATAAGAAAAGGAAGTAATGCCAGAAATTGTAAATGTGTCATGACTCAAATATTAAATTCCAAATCACAGGAACCCAAAAATAAAATCCCCAATGCCTG
Organism: uncultured Niastella sp.; assembly: GCA_966211305.1. Classification (GTDB taxonomy): domain Bacteria; phylum Bacteroidota; class Bacteroidia; order Chitinophagales; family Chitinophagaceae; genus Niastella. The sequence continues at coordinate 9,452 of CBIHPC010000127.1, read as the reverse complement.
CTTATAAACTGAACAACTGAATAACTAAAAACAGCGAACCAAGAACTGTGAACTATGAACGCACAACTCCTGATACTACACCACTTACCATATCGATCACCGGTTGCGGATACAATCCCAGGAAAACGATAGCAACCGTCAGCGCCGCTACGATCACCCATTCACGGGCGCTCAGATCGGCCGGTGGCTGGGTAACGGTTTGTAATTGCCCCAGGAATACTTTCTGCATTATTCGCAATGAATACAAGGCAGATAACACCAGTCCCACACTGGCAATAACGGTAAGCACCGGGCTCACATCGAACGTGCTTATCAGCACCAGGAACTCTGCAACGAAATTGCCGAGAAATGGCAATCCCAGCGAGGCCATCACAAACAACATTCCTATGGCGCCCATATGCGGCATGGCCGTCCACATCCCCCCCATTTGATCGATATCCCTTGTATGCAGGCGCTCTTTCAACATACCGGCCATAACGAATAAAGCGCCGGTACTGATCCCGTGCGTAAGCAACTGCATTACCACGCCCTGCAATGCTATTTCTCTAAATGCAAAAACGCCCAGCAGCACAAATCCCATATGGCTTACCGAAGTATAGGCAATTAGCCGTTTGAGATCGGTTTGTGCAAATGCCAGCAAGGCGCCATATACAATTCCTATAACACCCAGTAACATGGCCAACCAGCCGATATCAGCCGATGCCTGTGGGAACATTGGTAATACAAAGCGAATAATACCATATGCGCCGGTCTTTAATAATAACCCGGCAAGAATTAAACTACCGGCAGTGGGCGCCTCACTGTGCGCATCGGGCAACCAGTTGTGCAATGGCACCATGGGCAGCTTGATCACGAATGCGATCAAAAATCCCAGCATGATCCAGCGTGCAGCCGTATCATTCAATGTTGTATTAAGCAGGGTAAAATAATCGAATGAATAATTGCCGCTTTGCTGGCCATGAATAAAATACATGGCGAGAATAGAAAGCAGCATAAGCAGTCCGCCGGTTTGGGTAAAAAGGAAAAATTTATACGCCGCATACCGGCGGTTGAAATCGCCATAAATGGCAATCAGGAAATACATGGGTACCAGCATCACCTCCCAGAAGAAATAAAACAGAAAGAGGTCCATAGCGACAAAAACGCCTGCAATACCGGCCAGGGTCCATAACAAATTGAAAAAATAAAAACCCGTTCTTTCTCTGATCTCATTCCAGGAACATAAAACGGCCAGCGTGCCCAGTAAAAATGTAAGCAGGATGAGAACAAAGCTCAATCCATCCATAGCCAAATGGAAACTGATGCCGTATGCGGGAATCCAGTTCGCCTGGAAATCGATGAGCCAGTTGTTGCCGGCTGTGATAACAGGTTTGAACCGGAGGTACCAGCCCAGCGGAATAGAAAAAGCGGTCACAACTGCAATCAGGGCTATCCAGCGACAGGTCAACTGATCGCGCTGGGCTACCAGCCAGCAAAGAACGCCGCCTGCCAGTAAAACAACTATCATCCATACAAGTATCATAATAACAATTGAAGGGTGATAATAAACAGGATACCTGCCAGTACACCTACGATATACAACCGCAACGAACCGTTTTGCGAAACCGAAAACCAACTGTTCAATCGCAGGCTCGCCTGGGCAATTCCATTATACATTTTGTCGATAACGTCACTTTTATTGATGCGGGTAATAAATACAAAAGGTTTTACAAACAGGAAATTGTACAGCTGATCGAATTTCCAGCCGCTGAACAGGAATTCACGCATCCCGGCCAGGCCCGGCGACTGCTGCCAGCGGATACCCGGTTTGCCATAATACAGGATGTAACCCAGGTACAAGCCTGCCAGTGTTACCAGGGCAGCTATCAGCTGGAACAGCGACTCTGATGGCAGGTTTGCTTTTAACAGTGTTTCGGGCAATACCTGTTGTACATGATCTGAGAACAGGGTCAGGTGCAGCATATTATGCGGCCATTCTATAAAACCGGCGGTAACGGAAAGGAATGCCAGTATTACCAATGGGATTACCATGCCCTGCGCCGGTTGCCGGTGAACGGGCGTTCGGGTTTCGCCCCAGAACACCACCAGCATTAAACGGGTAGTGTATAACGCGGTAATAAAAGCGCCGGCGAGGGCCAATAGCCACAACAAAGGATTGCCATTCGCTGCGCTCCAGCTATACCAGAGAATAGCATCCTTACTAAAGAAGCCGGCACTCACCAATGGCAAAGCGCTCAATGCCGCTGCGCCGGCAAGAAATGCAATGAACACAACGGGCATTCGTTTGCGAAGCCCGCCCATCATAAAGATATTATGTTCATGATGCAATGCTTCTATCACTACACCGGCAGCAAGGAACAGGAGGGCTTTGAAAAATGCATGGGTAAAGAAATGGAAAATAGCGGCGCTCCATGCGCCCACACCCAATGCCAGGAACATATAACCGATCTGGCTGATGGTTGAATAAGCCAGTATTCTTTTTATATCTGTCTGCGCCAGTGCACTGCACCCGGCTACAAATAAAGTGAGCGCACCAATGAGGGCAACAATTGCCATCGTTAGCGGCGATAACTGAAACAGCACATGCATGCGCGCAATGAGATATACACCGGCGGTAACCATGGTAGCGGCATGGATCAATGCACTCACCGGCGAGGGACCGGCCATGGCATCGGGCAGCCAGGTTTGCAATGGCAACTGTGCCGATTTACCCATACCGCCGGCTAACAATAAAATAGTGATAAGCACTATATTGCTGCTGCCGGTTGCAAAATGATCAGGCGCCTGGCGCAAAATTCCTGAAATGTTCAGCGTGCCCAGCTCTTTGAATAGCAGGAACAACCCGATCAGCAATGCCGTATCGCCAATGCGGGTGATCAGGAAGGCTTTATTGGCGGCCCGGCAATTCGATGGCACTTCATACCAGAAACCGATCAACAGGTAACTGCACAAACCAACGCCTTCCCAACCCAGGTACATCAATACCAGATTATCGGCCATTACGAGCAACAACATGGCGCACACGAATAAATTCATGGAAGCAAAAAAGCGGGCATAATCGCCATCGTGCCACATAAAAAAGGCGGAATAGATATGAATGAGCGCGCCAACAAAAGTGATAATAAAAATAAAAACAAGCGTCAGCGCATCAACGCGCAGGCCAATATCAACTGATAAATTTCCCACCGAGAACCACGACCACAACAACTGATCATACGCCCCGCCCGGTGGCGCCGTTTGCAAAAATGACAGGCCCAGTACTATAGTTATGATAGCCGAAAGACATATCGTTCCGGCGCCTATAGCGGCTATTACCGGTTTTGACATTTTCCTGCCAAACAGCGATAGTACCAGGAAGCCCAGTAGGGGAAATGCGGGTATGTATGGAAGGAGTTGATGCATAGTTGACGAGTTAACGAGTTGACGAGGTTTTATGCGGCATGTTGTATTTCATTATCACATTATCAAATTAGTTTATTATCACATTTGCTTCTATTTTGACAGGTGCTACAATAAACCCATGTATTGCATATTAATCCCTCAGTTCCTTTAACCTGTCCACATCCAACGTCTTATGCTGGTGATAGATCTGCAGCACCAGTGCAAGGCCAACCGATACTTCAGCGGCGGCCATTGCCAGAATGAACAGAAACATAACCTGTCCATCGGGTTGCTGCCATTTTGAGCCGGCGGCAACAAATGCGAGGCCGGCGGCATTCAGCATGATCTCAACGGAGATGAGCATAAACACCACATTCTTCCGCGTGAGCACGCCCACCAGCCCAAGGGCAAACAGCACCGTGGCGACCATCAGAACCATATGTGCGCTATCAATCATGGTAATACGGTTTGTTCGTTTGATACCGGCTCCGGCGGCCGGGTTGGTTCTGCTTTTTCCTTCTCCCCATGCCCGTTTTGCAAAAAACGATGCAACGGCGTATGCATGTGTTTACCAATATGTGCGGCGCCCACAATACCGGCCATCAGCAGAAAACCGGTCAGCTCAACCGCAATAATATATTCGCCATATAACGAAAGCGCCAGTTTTCGCGGATCTATTACCGCTACCTGCATGGGTTGCTTATTATCAGTAAACAGCAGGATGATCATTTCAGCCAGCAGTACCAGCACAAGCGCCGATGGCACCAGCCATACTTTTGGCTTTAACCATTCCTTTTCCTGTTGCGCCGTTTCACGGCCGAGGTTCAGCATCATTACCACAAAAATGAAAAGCACGATAATTGCGCCTGCATACACGATGATCTCAAGCGCTGCCACAAACGGAGCGCCCAGCGACAAAAAGATCATGCCCACCGACAGAAATGAAACCGCAAGGTAAAGCAGCGCATGTACGGGGTGGAAACGCGTAATGACCATCACCGTTGATACAATGGCTATTATTGATGATATGTAGAAGAGCGTTGACAAGTTGATTAGTTGACGAGTTAACAAGGTGGTTAGGGTACTGATTGATAAAGATGTTTCATCGGGGATCGGGATGTCTAATGCAGTTCTTAGTTCATTAATTTGAAAACCCGCTATAAGTTTCAGGCATCATAAATTATCAAAAACGTGTTGGCTTATTGGCTTCGCCTGTATTCGCTTGCAGCTTATAGCGTGCAGCTGTATTGGCTTTCGGCTTTAAGCTTTGAGCTTTCAGCTGTTTTCACGGCAATAAACTATGAACATCAACCGGCGGTTCTTCATTCGCCCCCTCCCCGGTCTTCTTCACACCGGCATCGAGGCCGGCCACGCGATAAAAATTATAGCCGGGATACTTTCCCTGGCTGTCGATCAACAGGTCTTCTTTCTCAAATACCAGGTTCTGCCGGTTGTATTCCGCCATTTCAAAATCGGGGATCAGTTGAATGGCGTAGGTGGGACAGGCATCTTCGCAATACCCGCAAAAAATACAACGCGAGAAATTGATGCGAAAAAAATCGGGATACCGGCGGCCATTCTCATCTTCGGTTGCCTGCAAGGCAATGCAATCGACCGGACAAGCCACTGCACACAAATAACAACCCACGCAACGCTCGCCGCCATCGGGATCTTTGGTCAATACAATGCGGCCACGATAACGCGGACGCAACTGCACTTTCTCCTCGGGATACCCGATGGTTTCCTTTTTTTTGAACAGATGGATGAATACCAGCCACATTGTTCGAAGATGACTTATCATATAAAAGCTTCTTTTTTGATCAAATTTTTACTCATTACTTATAAAGTACCAGGCTAGTAGCTAGTGGGGCTTCATTTTCAATCAGCCCGAAAATTTGCAAGCCACCTGTATTGGTATTTCCCACTCGCCATTTACCACTAGCCCCCTCTCAGCCACAAAGCAACCGCTCCGGTGATCAGCAAATTCGCCAGCACAACCGGCAAAATGATCTTCCAGCCATAACCGATCAGCTGATCGTACCGCGGCCGGGGAAGCGATGCCCTTAACAGGATAAACAATCCGATAAAGAAAAACAGCTTGATCGCAAACCAGGCCAGCGGCGGCAGAAATGCCGGCCCCAGCCAGCCGCCGAAGAAAAGCGTAACGATCATGGCCGAGATCAATGTAACACCGAGGTACTCGCCAATAAAGAACATCCCGAACTTCATACCTGAATACTCGGCATGGTAACCGGCAATCAATTCACTCTCCGCCTCGGGAATATCAAAGGGCAGGCGATGTGTTTCTGCAATACCGGCAATAAGAAAAATAACAAAACCAACGGGCTGTGTTACCACAAACCACAGGTTCTTTTGCGCAGCGACAATATCACCGAGGTTGAACGAACCCGACAACATTACCACACCCATCAACGACAAACCCATAAATACTTCATAGGCGATCATTTGCGAAGCGCCGCGTAACGCTCCCAGCAACGCATATTTATTATTGGAGGCCCAACCACCTAACACAATGCTGTACACACCAATTGATGACATAGCCAAAAAGAAAATGACGCCGATATTCAGATCCGCTACCACTATCCCTGGCGCAAATGGAATGATCACAAAACTCATGAGCACGCTGGCCACCACAATAGCCGGCGCAAGAATAAACACCCACTTATCGGCAAATGGCGGAATCCAGTCTTCCTTGAAAAACAACTTGAGTGTATCGGCAAGTACGATCAACACCCCCAGCGGCCCGGCGCGGTTGGGGCCCAGCCTGTCCTGCCATAAAGCAAGCATGCGGCGTTCTACCCAAATCAATCCCGCCGCAATATTCAGCAGCACGAATAAAACGCCAAAAACGATGAGTATTTGTTCTGTTGTCATCTTTCTAAAGTTGTCTATCGTTACCTATTGATCTGTTTCCCTATCAACTATTAACTGTGAACTGTGAACTTACAACTTAACACTCATTACCTGCACCCACGTATTCCAGTTCATCACCGGCACGCCCTGCAATCCGGCCGGCATTAAGGCCACACCATTCGGGATCGACATATTGGTTGTTACCGGCAGTTCATATGCCTGTTCAAATACTTTTATGGTTACAAGCGATCCATCTACCACGCCTAACTGATCGGCATCGCGAGTTGATATAGCCAGGTATGGTTCGGGCGACAGCTCGCCGACTCCTTTGGAATAAGCACTTAATTCCTCGGAACCAAAAACATGATACTGCGGGAACAACAGCCATCTATCCTTTCGCACCATAAATGCTTCGGGAATATCTTTAAAGTAAACCGCTTCGCCATTGCGCTTAGATTCAAACAGTAGTTTACCGGCTTGTTCATTGCGTAATGCACCACCCGGCTCCTGCTGGTATTTATTTACCGCCTGTATCGAATTCCAGCCCGGCCGCCAGAAGAACGGGATCAGTGGTGATGGCGGCATACCCGAATAACCTTCCATTGTAAAAGTGAACGGTGAATCATTATCCTGTTTTGGTTTAGGCTCACTCACCGCCAGGTTGGCCAGCATGGCAGTGCGCCCGCTGTAGCGATGCGGCGCCCTCGGAAATGCCTGACCGTTTATTCGAAAATCATGATGCGGTGCTGCACCGGCTAAACCTTCAAACTGCGGCATGAGCCGTTCACAAATACTCAGCAGGTCTTCGGGATGGTATACCTGTTCAGTCGTTTGCGCCGTTCTTATTTCCTGCATCTTCTGCAGCCACTTCCAGCTTTCCCTGATATATTTATTTGCCGGCATATATACCTGGTAGAACCGTTGCGCGCGGCTTTCATAATTCACGAGGGTGCCATCACCTTCAGCAAAGGTGGCGGCGGGCACCAGCACATCTGCATTTTGTGTAGTTGCGTTGTTCAACGAATCGAATACAATGCAATGCTGAACGCTGTTAAAGAACAGATCGGCAATATGCGCCGGCACGTTCCGGTACAGATCGTTCTCCAGCACAATGGCTGTAATATTATTTTCACGCGTAGCGCGCAGCACTGCATTTTCAAAACCGGCCGACTGTGTCATGGCCAGTCCCATACTATTACATTCAGGCATTACATACGCCAGCCGCACTTCATGTTGCGGTGTATTTAACGCCAGCGCAATATCAAAAGCAGCTCTTATCAGGGCTTCATTGTAACAACCGGCGCCACTGATTATGACGGGGCGCTTTGCCTGTAGCAGTGCAGCAGCAATAATTGCCGCCTGGTTCTGCGTATCGTTGTCAAGCTGCACAGCCGGCACCGATGGATTCAACCGGCCGGCGATCGCAAAACCCAATCGTGCCAGATCATCGGGCGCCAGGTGCACCGTACTGCTGCTTAATTCATCGAGTGGTGAAGCTGCTATTGTACAATTGGCCAGAAAACCTTTTTCCTGTTGTACCAGTTCGCGCACCGCTGCATCGTGCCAGCCGGGCAGCTCCCGATTTTCCAACACATGATGCGCTGCGGTTTTCATTACCCCCTGCCGAACGGCCAATGCCATTACCGGCGCTGTATTCCAGATATCTTCGCCAAGCACCAGGATGGCATCTGCCTGTTGTATATCCTGCAGGGAAGCCGGCTGCACTTTTCCGGACTGCATTACTTCCACAATCCGTTTTTGAATAAACCGCAGCGAATCACTTATGCCCTGGTAGAAATTTTCTTTCCCCACCAGTTGCATCAACGCTGCATTGCTTTCAACCGATGCCCGTGCCGATCCGATACCGATCACGGTATGATTGTTCATCAATTGCTTCAGGTGACCCATCAACACTACTTCATCCACCGCTTCAACAGCGCGGTTGCGGATGATCGGTTGCGTAATGCGATTGGTGCTGTTCACAAATTCATAACCAAAGCGGCCGCGGTCGCACAGGAAATAACCATTCACTTCGCTGTTGAAACGATTGGTTATACAACGCAACTGACCATAACGTTCACCCGCAATGGTATTACACCCTACACTGCAGTGATTGCAAACGGAGGGCGCAGTAGTAAGGTCCCATTTACGGGTATAATGTTCGCGTAACGTTTTGTCAGTAAATACGCCGGTGGGACAAACCTCTACCAGGTTGCCGCTGAACGGACTTTGCAGCACGCCGTCTTTCTCGCGGCCAAAATATACATGGTTGTGCGCCGCGAATACGTTTAGGTCTTTCCCTCCCGCATAATCATGATAATAGCGCACACAGCGGTAACATTGTATACAGCGGTTCATTTCATGATGAATGAACGGGCCGAGGTATTGATTGGAGTACGTTCTTTTTTTGTAATGAAAACGCCGGTAATCATGGCCCGTCATTACCGTCATATCCTGCAAATGGCAACTGCCGCCCTCATCGCAAACCGGGCAATCATGCGGATGGTTGGTCATTAACCATTCAATCACCTGGCTGCGGAACGCTTTGGCGGTTTTGTCGGCCACCGACAAATGCAACCCATCTTTGATATTTTCCATACAGCTCATTACCAGCCGGCCGCGGGTATCGTTCTCATCTTTGAAAACCTTTACGGCGCATTGCCTGCAGGCGCCCACACTACCCAATGCCGGATGCCAGCAGAAATAGGGCAGATCGATGCCGAGGCCAAGACAGGCTTCAAGAAGATTTTTACCTTCCTTTACGTTGTACTGTTTGTTATCAATGTAAATGGTTGACATGTGCGGTCAATGTGCTAATTTGATAATTTGTTAATGTGCTAATAAAATACAGCTGGAAGCCAAAGCCTAAGGCAACAGAAAAACTCAAAACTCAGAACTTAATTCCACCCCTGTTAACTCGTCAACGCGCTAACGCTTCAACTTCCTTCCTACATACAACAACAAACATGCTACCCGTACGGACATTTGTGTAACTCAACATGTTTCTCAAAATCTTCCCTGAAATATTTCAGCGCACTTTGTAACGGTTCCATAGCGCCGGGTGCCAGGGCGCAGAATGTATTGCCGGGGCCCAGCAATTGTGTATGCATTTGTAACAGCTCCACATCCTCTGCGGTTCCGTTTCCCTGTTCAAGGCTCAACAACATTTTCTCCACCCAGGGTAATCCTTCGCGGCA
>CBIHPC010000126.1:0-16671 GCA_966211305.1 uncultured Niastella sp. | reverse complement strand
AAAACCTCGAGCGCATGGATTCGCTGATGCACAAAAGCGATCCCGGTATGGATGAGTATATGGATATTCTGCTGTATGGCCGTAACCGCCACTGGGTTGAAAAAATGCCTGAGATCATGAAGGGAAAATGTATTTTGTTTGCCGTTGGAGCAGGGCATTTACCGGGTGAGCAGGGGGTTATCAATTTACTGCGGAAGAAAGGGTATAAGGTTACGCCGATGAGGAATATCAGTAAGAAGACTGAAAGTTTATAGGAAAGTTGATAAGGTTGAAAAGGTGATAAAGGTAGGAGACACAATTAGTAGTTGAAAAGTTTTAATACAAAAAAGGCCCTCCGGTTAAACCGGAAGGCCATTATTTTTTAAGCCGAACAGGAGCCCTTATCAACTCCGTCAACTTTATTAACTTTTCAACTCAGATTAGAACTGTTCTAAGCCACTAAAGAAAAAGTTTCCTTCAATAGCTGCATTCTCATCGCTGTCGCTGCCGTGGATGGCGTTCTCGCCAAGAGAAGTAGCGAACAGTTTGCGAATGGTGCCGGCTTCGGCCTGTGCGGGGTTGGTAGCGCCGATGAGGGTACGAAATGCGGCAACGGCATTCGGTTTTTCCAGTATGGCGGCTATGATCACTCCGCTGCTCATAAACTCAACCAGTTCGCCATAAAAAGGGCGCTCTTTATGCACAGCATAAAATTCGCCGGCTTTTTCCTTGCTTAATTTGGTCATTTTCAACGACACAACGCGGAAACCTTCTTTAATGATCCGGTCTAAAATAGCGCCGGCGTGCCCGTTCTTCATGGCATCGGGCTTAATCATTGTAAACGTGCGGTTACTCATACTATCTTCTTATTTTGGCCGCAAAAGTAAGGAAATGGTTTATAGTTTATGGTTCTTTTACCCGCGCCTTGCGACTAATTGCTAAAATCGCTAATATTCGAAAACAGGGGAGCAGTAAAAAGTATTGCTTTCGAAGTGTAGGCAACAACCATAAACCATATACCACAAACCACAAACTGTTTTGGCCATTGCGCTTTATTTCCGCAACTTTGCTGCCGTTTCATGAAACCTATACAAGACATATACCCACTACTTACAACCCCACATAATGTGGTGATTACCACGCATCAGAAACCTGATGCGGACGCTATGGGCAGTTCCCTGGCGATGTACCATTTCTTAACCTCTTTCGGCCATTCGGTAACCGTAGTATCACCCACCAACTGGGCAAAATGGCTCGACTGGATGCCTGGTGCGGCCAATGTGATCGATTATGAATTGCAGCGCGACCGGGGCGAAGCCGCCTTAAAACAGGCGCAATGGGTGTTTTGCCTCGATTTTAACGTGCTTATACGTACAAAACACATGGCCAACACGCTTCGTGCGGGAGCTTACGATCGCATTCTTATCGACCACCACCAGCAACCCGAGATCGGGGTTTTTACCTGGGGCATCAGCGATACCGGTAAAAGCAGCACCTGCGAAATGGTGTATGATTTTATCATAGGATCGGGTTATGGCGACCGCATTACGCCCGCCATTGCCGACTGCCTGTATGCCGGGGTTATGACCGATACCGGATCGTTCCGTTTTCCTTCAGCCAGTGCCGCCGTGCACCGGATGGTGGGCGACCTGAAAGAACGGGGGTTAAGACATACCATCGTACACGAGAATATTTACGATAATTTCCTCGAGAACAGGCTTCGCTTTATCGGGCATATTCTGCTGCACCGGATGGACCTGTTCTATGAGTACAATACTGCGTTGATCTCCATTCCCAAAAAAGACCTGTTACGATATGAGGTGAAGACCGGCGATACGGAAGGACTGGTGAATTATCCCCTGAGCATTCAGGGTATCAAACTCGCCGCCCTGGTGATAGACCGGGATGAAGAACGTAAATGGAGCTTCCGCAGTAAAGGCGATTTCGATGTAAATACCTTTGCACGCACTTATTTCGAAGGCGGCGGGCATTACAATGCATCCGGCGGGCGCAGCAGCGATCCGCTCGATGTAACGGTTCAGCATTTCATTGAAGCCATGCGCGAAAACGCATTGCAATTACAATAAAACACTCTATTCAGATTCAGATGAAAAAAACAACGTTAATACTAAGTGCCTTATCGATCCTGGCATTCGGGACCGCCTGTAAGAACAGCGGATTCAAAAAAACAAAAAGCGGACTGCTTTACAAGATCATCTCTACCGGCAACGGCGCCAAGGTTAAACAGGGTGATGTAGTGAAGCTTTCATTTACATATTCTTTAAGGGATTCCGTGCTGAGCAGCTCTGAAGATCAAATTCCCTTTTATGCAAAGGTCGACAGCGTAGGACCCTTATACGATCCAAGAGAGATCTTCCCCATGTTGCACAAAGGCGACAGCGCTGTTGTAATTAGTTTGGCCGACAGCCTGGCTAAAAAACAGGGTATGCTGCCTGAGTTCATCAAACCAAAAGATAAACTCGTATTGAAGTTCAAAGTGGTTGAAGTATTCACTTCAGACAGCATTGCACAGGGCGACCGTATGGCTGAAATGCAAAAGGCGCAACAACGCCAACAGGAAAAACAGGCCAGCCTGAGAGGCCCTAAAGTAAAAGAAATTGAAGATTACCTGAAAGAAAAGAAGATCGTTACACAAAAAGCGCCCCTCGGTACTTTCGTTGAAGTGAAAGAGCCAGGTAATGGTCCGCAGGTTGACAGCGGTAAATACTGCGCTATCCGTTATACCGGTAAATCATTCCCTTCCATGAAAGTGTTCGAAAGTAATATGGAAGGCGGAAAAGAGCCCTTTAGCGTAGTAGTAGGAACACACGCCGTTATCCCCGGTTGGGATGAAGGTTTGAAATATTTCAAACAGGGTGGAAAGGGTACGCTGTACATTCCATTCTTCAATGCATATGGCGCACAGCCCGGTCCCGGCGGCAAACCGTTCGAGAACCTGGTATTCGATGTTGAAGTGGTGAGCGTAAGCGATACGGCCCCCAAACAACAGCAAATGCCAATTCCTCCGCCGCCACAAGACCAGCAGCAGCATGGCGCCGGTGACGGACATAACCATTAATAGTTTGTGGTTTATGGTTTGTTGTTTGTGGTTGCTGCCGCGTTTTGGGAAGCACTACTACATTCAGCAGCCTGAAATTCTGAAAATACCAAAGGCATGTTATCTCAACGATAGCATGCCTTTTTCTTATTTGAGGCCGGCCATTAGCAGCGACTGCTGAAATAAGGATAACCACAAACCATAAACTGCATCACATTATACGGGCAAGCAGCTCTATCGTCTCTTTCGCTTCTTTCACATCATGCACCCTTATTATGTTGGCTCCGTTTTGCAGGGCTATCGTATTTAGCACAGTGGTTCCGTTCAGGGCTTCAGCGGCGGTTATACCCAGCGTTTTATATATGGTCGATTTGCGGGAAAGCCCAACCAGTATGGGTTTATTGAGCATTTTAAGTGTTGCCAGTTCTTTAAGCAGCGTAAAATTATGCCCGGGTGTTTTGGCAAAGCCAAACCCGGGATCGATAATGATATCGGTAATGCCTGCCTGATGGCAATCGGCAATTTTTTGAATAAAGAAATCGAGCACTTCACGGGTCACATTTTCATAGGTTGCGTGTTGTTGCATGGTAGCCGGCGTGCCTTTTATATGCGAGCATACATAGGGCACATTCAACGCACCGGCGGTGGTAAGAATGGCCGGATCAACCAGTGCGGCGCTGATATCATTTATAATGGAGGCGCCCGCCGCAACCGCTTCTGCGGCAACCCGGGCATAATACGTATCTATTGAAATAACAGCTTGCGGAAAATTGTAATGTAACGATTCAATGGCGCCGGTAACCCGCTGCAGTTCTTCTTCTGCTGAAACAGGGGAGCTGCTGGGCCGGGTGCTTTGTCCGCCGATATCGAGAATATCTGCGCCTGCTTTCAGCATCTGTTCGGCCTGGTTTAACACCCCGCTTTCGCCCATAAACCGGCTCCCTTCGTAAAATGAGTCGGGAGTGGTGTTTATTATACCCATTACCAGGGGTTTGTCTATCACCAGTAAGCGGCCTTTACAATTCAGCGTATACATTTATGGTTTGTTCGTTATTTTTATACGCAAATGTAACATACTCATTTGTTTGTTACATTTGATTGTTGAAGCTGAACGCTTAACGCGGAACGCTCAACGCAAGGCATAATTCAGGTGTATTTGCGTTAAGCCTTAAGCGTTAAGCATCTGACTGCATTCACCAGGTACCCCAGATCAATAATTATACTAATATCTTGTATGAAGATTTTACTGAACATAAGCCGTATCATCGTAGGCGTGCTGTTTATTTTTTCCGGACTGGTGAAGGCCAATGACCCCCTTGGGCTTAGTTATAAGATGCAGGAGTTTTTTGAAGTGTGGGGCTGGAGCTTCCTCGATAATTATACCCTCACCTTCTCGGTGCTTATGATCGCATTCGAGATCATTGCCGGGGTAGCCGTGCTGGTTGGCTGGCAAATGCGCCTGTTCAGCTGGCTGTTGTTGCTGCTGATCGTGTTCTTTACCTTTCTTACCGGTTATGCCCTGTTCAGCGGAAAGATCCGCGAATGCGGCTGCTTTGGCGACTGTATCCCGCTCACCGCCGATCAGTCGTTCATGAAAGACCTGCTGTTGCTGGTGCTTATCGGCATTATCTTCTGGCAGCGGAATAAGATCAAACCTTCTTTGAATGTCACTTACAGCCTGGCAGCGCTTTTCTTTGCCACTATATTCTCGTTCGCTTTTCAATGGTTCGTGCTGGTGCACCTGCCGGTAAAAGATTGTTTGCCTTATAAGATAGGCAATAATATCCCTGAAAAAATGCAGGCGCCGCCCGGTTCCATCCCCGATAGTACCGTTATTAGTTTTGTATATGATAAAGGCGGAAAACAGGTGGAGTTTACTGCCGATAATTTCCCCGCCGATTTTGACGATGCCACCTATACCTTCGTAAAACGGTACGATAAACTGGTTCGTAAGGGCAATGCCACACCGGCCATAAAAGATTTCTCGCTGAGAACCTTCTTTGGCAACGATACCACGCTGGCCTTACTGAATACAGATGAATATCAGTTGTATCTCTTTTTAAAAGATGGTTATAAAGTAAAGGATGAATGGATAAAACCGCTGGATGCCATCATGCGCCTCGCCGTAAAAAAACATATCAACGGGTACCTGGTAACCAATGTGCCTATTGATAACCTGCGCCAGAACCCGCCCGATGTTTTCTATGCATTCATTCCGTTGAGTTGCGATCCTGTTGCCATCAAAACCGCAGCGCGCGCCAACCCAACGTTGTTTTTAATTAAAAAAGGAACCATCATCAATAAATGGAGCTATGCCGATCTTGAGCAGGCTGCATTGGTGGTTGCCAACCTGCCGGGGAATGCAAATGGCAATGGAGAATAAAGAAACAGTTTCCGGTTGCCTGTTACCAGTAGCCGGGAAAAACGCACGAATCAGATGAGCGTTACACTATAATTTTTAATCTGGAATAAAGACCCCGGTATCCGGCAACTGGTAACCGGTAACTGAAGAAAAGTCTATACAGTTGATAAAATATTTCACAAAACGGATATTGTACGGCATCCTGGTAATGCTGGGCGTTATTGTGCTGGTGTTTTTATTGTTCCAGGGATTTGCCGATCCCTCGAGGCTGGTAATGGGCCAGCGGGCCGATGCCTCCACACAGGAGAATATCCGCCGCGAGCTGTACCTCGATCAGCCAAAATGGAAACAGTTCGTACTGTTTATAAACGATCTGTCGCCCATTGCCATTCATACCGACAGTGAAATAGAAAAAAAACAACTGAAAGGATTTTTTATAGGGGGCGATATTAACCTGGCCATTAAAGTGCCTTACCTGCGCCGTTCTTACCAGACAAAGAAAAATGTAGGTGAAATTTTGATGGAAGCCCTGCCCGGAACGCTGCTGCTGGCGGTGGCGGCCATGTGCATAGCCGTTGCCCTTGGTATTCCCCTGGGCGTGCTGGCCGCTGTAAAGAAAGATACGTGGATGGATACCACCGCCATCTTTACGAGTGTGCTTGGCATCTCAGCGCCCTCGTTCTTTATGGGCATCGTGATCGCCTACCTGTTTGGTTTTGTATGGAGCCAGTATACCGGTTTGCATATGACCGGCAGCTGGCGCGATATGGATGAGGTAACAGGACAGCCGTACTGGTCGCTGCAACACCTGTGGCTGCCTGCGATCACATTGGGTATTCGTCCGCTCGCCATCATCACCCAGCTCACGCGCAGCGCCATGCTCGATGTGCTGAACCAGGATTATATCAGAACCGCATATGCCAAAGGATTATCGAAAAGGGTAGTGGTTTGGAAACATGCATTGCGCAATGCGCTGAACCCGGTGATAACCGCTATTACCGGCTGGTTTGCCGAACTGCTGGCAGGTGCGTTTTTTGTAGAATACATTTTTGGCTGGAAGGGGATTGGAAAAGTGACGGTAGATGCACTTGAGAAACTCGATTTTCCGGTAGTGATGGGGTCGGTACTGATCACCTCATTCTTTTTTATACTCGTGAATGTGCTGGCCGATGTGTTGTATGCGGTGGTTGATCCGAGAGTGCGGCTGGAATAGGAATACAGCTTAAAGCCTAAAGCTGAAAGCTAAAAGGAAATACAGCCTAAAGGCCAAAGCTTAAAGCCGAAAGCAAATACAGCTGAAGGCTGGAATCCGAATTTCGGGATGTAGGGATTTATTCGGAAATTTCGAACTTCGCGAGGTAGCGTTAAGCCTTAAGCGTTTAGCGTTCAGCATATAAAAATTTAATATGAAGAAATTATTTATCTCAATAGCTGTTTTGGGGCTGTTGGCCTCCTGTCATAGAAAGCACAATCCGCAAAAAGAGTTTGGAAAAAGCCTTTTCCGGGCCACTGACCATACGGCCGAGAACCTGTTCACCCGTAACTGCGAAGGGCCTGCGGTTGATAAGGATGGCCGCCTGTTCGTTGTGAACTACCAGAAAGACGGCACCATTGGGTTGGTTCATCCCGATGGCAATGTGGAACTGTTTTTGACCCTGCCCGGTAAAAGCGTGGGCAACAGTATCCGGTTCAATGCACAGGGCCATATGCTGGTAGCCGATTTTGTAGAACACAATGTGCTGGAGGTTGATCCCGAAACAAAGGAAGTAAGCGTGTATTGCCACGACGACCGGTTCAACCAACCTAATGATCTTTGCATCAGTAAAAAAAGCGGTATCGTTTATGCCTCTGACCCCAACTGGCAAAAGCAAACCGGACAAATATGGAAGATCGGCAAAGACAAAAAAGCGGTGTTGTTAAAAGAGAACCTCGGTACCACCAATGGCATTTGTTTAAGTCCCGATGAAAAGATCCTGTATGTAAATGAAAGCATCCAGCGCCGTATTATGGCCTATGAGCTGGATAGCGACGGCAATATAAAAAGCGAAAAAACATTTGCCACCTTCACCGACTTTGGAATGGATGGTATGAAATGCGACGGCAGGGGTAACCTGTATGTTACGCGTTATGGCAAGGGCACGGTAGCCATCTTCAACAATGACGGCCGCCAGATCCAGGAAGTGGAGCTGAAAGGAAAAGATGTAAGCAATATCACGTTCGGCGGTAAAGACGACAGAACGTGTTTTGTGACCTTGCAGGACAGAAAATGTATTGAGAAGTTCAGGACCGATATACAGGGTAAATAAAAGTTACCGGTGGGCCTGTTACCAGGCCCCAACCGGAAACGGCTAATCATATACTACTTCATTTAATTCGTTTCTCACAGGCGCCTTGACTATTTTTATCTATTCTTTTATCTTCCATGTTAAGGCCTGTAATAATATCTCTATTGCTGTTGAGCGGCAGCACAGTTGCTGCGCAGGATAAATTCCAGATATCGTTCATCAAAGGGTTACCCAATAACCACATCAGGGCATCGGCGCAAACTGCCGATGGCTTGTTATGGCTGGGTTCAGAAAGCGGTTTGTTCAGGTATAACGGCTACCAGTTTGAAACTTTTGATGATGCCGCCAAAGGCGCCACCCGGATATCCTCGGCACAGGTTAATACACTGCTGGCAAACGACCGGTTATTATGGATTGGAACCGCCGATGGTTTGAACTGTTTGAACACGCTGACCGGTGAAGTTCAAACCTGGCTTACCGGGCAAAAGACCGCTGTTACCTGTATTGCCCTGTCGGCCCGGGGCCGGGTATTGGCCGGCGATGCCAATGGCAATGTTTATATACAGGCCGGCAAACAGTTCAGGTTATTGATGCAGTTGCCCGCATATGCGAACATGGAGCCCCGGCTTCAAAACATATATATAACCGGCAATGAAATAGCCTGGACGGTGCAGACCGGAAATATTGCCCGGATCGATATGTATACGGGAGCGGTATTGTGGGAATACAGGCGCCTCAATAACAGGATCGGCGACTATTTCGTCACTTCTTTTATAAACGATTCGCACCTGTTGTTATCATACAAAAAAGAAGTGGCCGTCATCAATACCGGCACGTATGCATTGGAAAACAGCAAACGCTGGACGCAATTCGGCCGGCAGCACGGCACCTTCATGTTTTTTAAAAAACGGGGCCGGGTATTATGGATCACGAACGACCAGAATCAGCGCTTTTTTGCGTTTGATCAGCAAACCGGGCAAATGGAAGAGATAGCAGTCTGGTCTCTACTCAATGCCGGCGCCTATATGCCGTACCATTTATGTTCATTTGACGATACAGGGTTCTGGCTGTGTTCGAGCGGCGGACTGGTGCGGCTATCGCGTGCATCATCGTTCCTGCATTCCATAAGCCTGCAGTCGTCCTCATCACCTCAATTCCCCATTACTACCCGCGCATTTTTCCCGGGCCGTGGGGGCATATACTTGTCAACCCACCTGTCGGCTGTCCTGCTCGATACGGTAAAGCATACCATTAAGTCGTTTCCGCGGCCGGTGTTTGCGCCAACCGCAACCGTTCCTGCAGCCGGTAATAAGGTATTCGTTACATCGGAGTTTCATGGTTTTTGCCGGTACGACCCCGCTACAGAAAAAGAAGAAACGGCATTCTATAACAATCCGAACCGGTTAACCATCGGCGCCGGGTTAAGCCTTTTACGGTTAAATGCCGATAAATTGTTGATCGGCGCCGCTACCGGTTTGTATGTATATTCAGAGCGAACCAATACGCTCAACCCGCCGCCGTACCATGAAAAGGCAGGCCGTTTTCCGGCCAAAGGTATTTTTGCCATTGCGCGGGGGCCCGATGGAACCATATGGCTGGCCACGCAGAAGGGTTTGTATGGAATAGATAACGACCTGCGCCTGTTGAAACAATATACGCATGGATCGGTACCGGTGCTGAAAGCAGACAATATCCGCTGTTTGTTCATCAGCGCCGATAACAAACTCATAGCGGGCACAGTTGGCGGCGGTGTACAGGTGATCGATCCCCTTACGAATGCCATTACATCCTTTACCAGTTTGCAGGGCCTGCCCGATGATGTCATTTATAGTATGGCGCCCGAAAATGATTCCATTTGCTGGCTGGGTACCGGGCATGGCCTATCGCGGTTTAATTACCGGTCGTTCTCCTGCAAAAATTATTACCGCCGCGATGGGTTGATCAATGAAGAGTTCAATACGCATTCAACCTGGCGGGCAGCCAACGGCACTATTTATATGGGGGTAATGAGCGGACTGGTATATTTTGATCCGGCCGAAATAAACCGTTTCAATAAAGCGGTGCGGATCCAACTTACAGGTATACTGCAAACCGGTAAACAGGAGCGGAGACAATGGTTTGCAGAAGCAGAACAGGCCACCTTAAAACTGCATCCATCAGATAAAATGTTACAATTCGAGTTTGCCATTTCCGATATAACATCGCCCGTAGATAACCGGTTCCAGTATATAATTGAAGGGCTCGACAATGACTGGAACTACCTGGGGCCGCAGAATATTTTACGCATTTATAATTTACCGGCAGGGCAGTTTACCATTCGCATTCGCGGAATGGCGCCGGATGGGTCGGTAACGGTGAATGAAGTGCGCATCCCGGTTAAGGTGGTTCCCTGGTTCTACAAAACGGTTGGGTTTTATTTACTGGCGCTGGCGGTGTTGTTTGCCTGTTTATACGCACTTTACCGGTATCGGATCAGGCAGTTGAAAAAGATCATGCACCTGCGCAACAAGATCGCCCGGGATCTGCACGATGATATCGGCTCAACGCTATCCGGAATTTCGATCCTGAGCAGTATTAGTCAAAAAGAAATGACAAATAATCCGGCAAAGGCACAACAACAGTTGCAGCAAATAGGGGCCGATGCGCGGGAGATGCTGCACAACATGAGCGATATCATATGGTCGGTAAACCCGCAGCACGATCAGCTGGAACATTCCTTTGTACGCATGCGCCAGTTTGTAGCGCAAACGCTCGAAGCTGCCAATATCGATGTGCAGATCCGGTTTGATGAACAACTGGAACAGGTTACCCTGCCCATGGAAACGCGGCGCAACCTGTACCTGGTATTCAAAGAAGCCATTAATAACATCATAAAATATGCCGATGCCGGCCAGGTGCTGATCGTGCTGGAGAAGAAAGAAAATAACTTGCAGTTGCTGATAAAAGACGATGGGAAAGGCTTCGACCGGAGCCAGGTTACAAAAGGGAACGGGCTAAAGAATATATACCAGCGCGCTGCGGAAGTAAAAGCAAGCGTAAGCATCGACAGCATGCCCGGAAAAGGCGCCAGTTTGTTATTGGTTATGCCTGTACCATAAAATGGGGACAGCACTGAATACAGGGAAAAACTATTTTTATTGAATACCCACCTTACCCCCACATGATACGCATAACTATTTTTGAGGATAATGATCCGTTACGGCAATTGCTCACTACCGTATTCGATAACAGTAATGAGTTTACATTGACCGGGGCCTATACCGATGCTACGGATATCATCAATGACCTGAAACACGATAAACCCGCGATGATATTGATGGATATCGATATGCCCGGCACGAACGGTTTACAGGCATTGAAGCAGGTAAAACAATACGATCCTTCCATAAAGGTGGTGATGCATACGGTATTTGAAGATAACGACAAGATCTTTGAGGCCATATGTTCCGGCGCAGACGGCTATCTGTTGAAATCGGCCACGGAGCAGGAACTGGTGCAATCATTATTACAGGTGCAGGCCGGCGGCGCCATGATGACGCCTTCGGTAGCCAGAAAAGTGCTGACGCTTTTTGCGCGTTTTGCGCCGCAGCGCAATGGGGAGGAATACCACCTCACCACGCGCGAAAAGGAAGTGTTGCGGTTGCTGATAAAAGGTTACAGCTATAAAATGATAGCGGCCGAATTGAACCTGGCGGTGGAAACGGTTCGTACATATATAAAACGGATGTACGAAAAGTTGCAGGTGCACTCCATGAGCGCAGCGGTTGCGAAGGCGCTGAAGGAGGGACTTGTGCCCTGAAGCTGCCGAAGCAATTACGGCACGACGCAAACAAGATGTGGCACGGTTACATTTGAATAAAGTTTGTTGGAACGCGCGCCGGCGGGATCTTTTCTTCGCCCAGCATTTCACGCAGGTCAATTTCAATGGTACGGCTGATGGTGCTGATGGGCACATCATTGGCAGCGCCCTCGAAGGGGTTCTCAGTGCTTTCACCAATATCTTCCAGGGTAACGAACATCCAGCTAACGATGATGCTGAAAGGAATATTCAGCCAGATAAAACCAGGCCCCAGTTTAGCGAACTCGTTCAACATACCCAGCGGTATCAAAACGGTAAGTATGGCAAAAAAGAAACGGCTGATGCTGGAGTACTGACGGGGGTAGGGGAAGTTCTTGATGCGTTCGCAGCCGCCCTGGTGCTCATAAAATTCTTTCAGCAGCTGTTGCACCTCTATATATTTCAATTCTGTGATCATCCCCTGCTCAAATAATTCCCTGATGGCTGAGGATTGCAGGGCCATTATTTGGGTGGCGGCATTCTTTTTCCCCTTTACGGCCAGCCATTCTTCATTCGGCAAAAATGCGGCGATCTCCTCGTCGAGAGGCGTGTCCCATTCGGGCACTTTATAATGTTGGCGGTATTCGATGTATTGAGGGTTGATACGGGCATTTTCCCATGTTCTTTTTTCACGAAGCTGATAACGAAGGGCGGTGACCCAGGCAAGGTGGCGGTAAATGATGCGCTGATGGATCTCTTTCATTGTATTTTCCCCGGGGTGGCGGATAAAATCCATCACCATTATACCAAAAGCACGGCTTGAATTGATTATCCTTCCCCAGATCTGCCGGGCTTCCCAGGCGCGGCCATAGGTGGCATTGTTACGAAAACCCGCTATCAGCGCCGATGCAGTACCAATAAGCATAATGGGCGGCCAGGGAATGGTGATCCAGGTGCAGCCAAAAAAAGCATAACAAGCTGTAGGTACGACTGCCAGAATGATAAGAACATAAATTTTTCTGCGCGTCCAATAGAGAAATTCCGCAATGGTATATTGTCTGCCCGAATGCATGGTAGGTCAGTTAGCCTGGTTTAAGTGAATTGTTCCCGACAAATTTGCGTCAAAATACCCCCCGGGGCAAATTTTTCTAATAAATATTGTGGCGTTGTTGAGAGGGCCGAACCATGGCGAGCTGCGATAAGAAGTGGTAACGGAAAATGAATTGTCTTCCATTATCACCTTCATTTTCGTGAGACACCGGAAATAATTACCGCCTGAATAAATGACCTGTATTCCATTATCACATTAGCAGATTAGCACTTTAGCAAATTATCCCATTATTCTTCCTGTCCCCCAAAAGTGGACTTGTTCGCCCAGCTCAGGTAAAGGATTTTTACGCCACTCATTTGCAGCAAAATACCTTTATGAAAAAGATAAGCCTTCTTCTTTGTACGTTATTGTCGTTTTTTACGGCCGCCCTTGCCAACAATGTGCAGGTTACGGGAGTAAGTTACAACGCCGGTTCGCACCAGGTTTTGTTTACGCTTACCTGGGAGAACAGTTGGGACCTTTCAGGCGTTCCTGGCAACCACGATGCGGTTTGGGTTTTTGTGAAATGCCAGGCAGGAAGCGAGAACTGGTCGCATGCGCAGGTATCCACGTCACCGGCAAGCCATACGCTGGGCAGCAGTTTAACGCTGGCGCAACCGGCAGCCATGAATGCATACGGAGTACTGATCAAACGGGGCGTTCCCGGCTTTGGGAATATTGACGTCAATAATACCGTGAGCCTGCAATTGACCACGCCCACCGGCATAACAGCCATCCAGGTGTTTGCCGTTGAAATGGTTTACATTACCGGCGGAAGTTATGAGATCGGCCGGGCAAATCATAGCACTGTAGCTTTCAAAGACACCACCATTCAAAATGAAAATATGCTGCCGGCCGGATCGCTGGTCAACAATCCCGCCGACATCCCGGCTGAATATCCCAAAGGCTTCAATGCTTTTTATGTTATGAAGTATGAGATCTCGCAGGGGCAGTATACCGATTTTCTGAATACGCTTACCCGGGCGCAACAGGTGCAACGGGTAGCTACCGATATTAGTGGTACGGTTGTTACGAACCGTTATGTTATGACCAATCAGGCAACGTTAACAGACTTCAATCATATCATGTGCCCGGCAACGTTGCCAGCCACGGGTGGGGTAACCTTTACCTGCGGTGTACCCGAAAAAGCCTGTAATTACCTGGGCTGGGCCGATCTGGGCGGTTACCTCGATTGGGCAGGGCTTCGGCCATTTACCGAGATGGAATTCGAAAAAATATGCCGGGGATTCGATCCCCGAACCGAAGACCAAACGGTATGGGGGGCCGATTATGTGTTCGGCGTTGTGCCTGAAGTTATGACCGCTATCGATGCCGATCTGCCAACTGAAACGAATACCATGGCCGATCCGGCCATTAACCTGAACAATGCAGGCAATATTTCCATGCAGGGTAATTTTTTTGGCCGGTTAATGCGATGTGGTTTTCCCGGCAACAAGCCCACGAACCGGGCTTTGGCCGGCGCTACGTATTTCGGCGTAATGGAAATGGCAGGCAATGCCGGCGAATTTGTAGTGATGGTGCTTGGTAACGGGCGCCTGTTCACGGGTAATAACGGTAATGGAGATGTGAGTGATGCGCCTGTATCGTGGCCTGATTATATTTCCACCGGCATCGATGTGGGCATGCGCGGCGGCCATTACAGGTCGGTACCACTGGCCAGCCAGATCTACCCGCGCTATGTGGTGCCATCGACCGATTTTTCAAATAACCTAAGAACCTATTACATGGGCGGCCGCGGCGCTCTTTCTTTATAATTCATTATCTTCCAATGAAACTATTATATTCTACATTATTAATGGTGTTCGCAGTTGCCGGAGGTGAATCACAGGCGCAGGTGGCTGTGTACACGGGTGGTAACGGTGACGGGCATTCCCGGGCCGCTGAATGGTCGGTGTATATCGGCGGCGCAGGCGATGGCTACGCCGCAGCACACGTTTCGGTTCCGTTGCCGGTTCATTTACTTTCCTTTGTAGCAGCCAGGAACGGTGATAAAACCGTTCGTATTGACTGGACCGCAGCAACCGATGCGTATCACGATCGCTTTGAACTGGAACGGTCGTATAACGGGTTCAGCTATACGGTTACCGATGTAAAGAAAAATGCCAGCCCGGGCGTAGATGCCAAAGTAAGTTATACGGTGATTGACGAACAGGCGGTAACGGCAGCGCCGGCTATACCTGGCCGTATAAACGTATACTACCGGTTAAAGTCAGTTGATAAGGATGGCAGCTTCAAATACTCACCGGCGCAGCGGGTTGTATTTGATTTGGCGGGTGCTGCACTGATCAACAAGGTTTATCCTAACCCGGGTAACGGCATTGTATATGTAGAAACCATCACTACTTCAACGGTAGCATATAAATTATTCGACACTCATGGAAAAACCGTAGCTACCGGTAGTTTCACCGGTAATACCACATTACATTTCAACCACCTGTCGGCCGGCTCATATTGGTTACAGGCCGAAAGCCATGGCAAACAGGAGTTATTGCGGGTTGATATTGTAAGATAAGAACACGCTGTTAGAAGAAAGCTGTCCCGGGTTACCGGGGCGGCTTTTTTGTTTTTATAACTCAATGTTGTGTACGCATTGACGTATGTTGCATAACCGGAGCGTGACCACGACCGCCGGAAAATGACTGCTGGTTGTATTGTATTTATTAATTATATTACACTGCTTATATTTAAACATCTCATCCGGCAACTTTTAACATGGGTTCTGATTAGTAAAGTTTGGCAACGTTATCAATCACTAACCAAATATTTTACCATGGAAAAGTTGAACCGCAAATCAATTTCAAAAATTTTCAAAAAAGGCCTGGCGGGTAGCAATGCTGTAACAGGAACGGTAACACGTTTTATCGTTTGCCTTTACTCACTGACAGCTGTAACCGGTATGCAAACTGTAAATTCGCAAACTACGCTGACAGACGGGGATATGGCTTTCGTAGGCTACAACAGCGAAGCATCCAGTTCAGATGAGTTTGCATTCATGTTGCTGAAAGACATTTCCGCAGGCACAACTATTACTTTTACCGATCACCTTTGGCAAAGTACGGGCGGTTTTTATATCAATACCATGTATGGCGCCTGTAATACGGAAACCATCATGACATGGACTTCCTCATCCGCTTTGCCGCTGGGAACGGTTGTAGTGATTACCAACCCGGGGGGAACGGGTTCTACCAGCCCTTCGATGGCCACCGCCACCACAGGAACGGTATTTGTAGCCGGGGGCTGCCCCGACTTCACTTTTCCCACTTCCGGCGATGTATTGTATGCCTACCAGGGAACAATGCCTGTGGATAATACCGCTACCAATTTTCTTGCAGCGATCAATATGAACGGGGCATGGCTTGCCGGCGCCTCAATTTCTACAAGCGAAGGCGCGTTACCAACCAATCTCAATCCAGCACATGCTCTTTTGCTTTCCCCGGAGGTAGACAATGCGGTGTACAGAGGCATTGTAACGGGTACGGCTGCCGCTTTGCGAACAGCCATTAATAACCCTGCCAATTGGGACACCGATGATGTAACTCCGTTTGCGATGCCCGCCGATATCGGGCCGCTTCCGGTTACCTGGTATTCGTTCACTGCAACCAAAAAAGAAAAAACGGTATGGCTGCAATGGCAAACGGCTTCCGAACAGCACAGCGATCATTTTACGGTACAGTGCAGCCACGATGGCAGCAGCTATCACAATATGGGCACGGTAAAAGCGGCGGGCAGCAGTGAAACCCTGCAAACCTATAATTTTATCGATGAGCAACCTTTTGCCGGCGCCAACTATTACCGCATCCAACAATCAGACCTCGACGGCAGCGTCAGTTATAGCAAGATCATTATAATTAATATGGAGCATGACGGCCATGATATTATCATCAGGCATCCATACCCGAATCCGGCAGGCAGTTATGTGAACATTTCGGGTATCAAAGACGCCTGTGAAATAAAGCTGTACAGTACGGATGGCCGGCAGTTATTAACCCGCATACTTCCACGGGCAGGTTCTTACCAGTTACAGTTGCCGCAACCATTTCGGGGAATACTCATTCTGGAAGCTGTATTACAGAATGGCCGGCGGCAGCATTACAGGAT
>CBIHPC010000125.1:0-16825 GCA_966211305.1 uncultured Niastella sp. | reverse complement strand
GTGCTGCCCCAGCTTATGGGCGGCAACGATCTTTAGTTTTTGTAACTAACAACATCAACGAAATTTCTGAAAAATGTGGCAAGCTAAAAACATGACAAACAAAAACGGGGCCGTCTAAGCAGCCCCGTGGTATCCGTTGTTAGGACAATTTTATCATATTATTGCTGCTTCCCCGCTTCATCGAGCGGTAGTAACATAATTACATAATAGGTCGAATTATTAGCGGCATAATATACCCGTTGAGCCAGTGTAAGAGAGCCGCCATGTTGAAGGCTTTGTATAGATACCGCATAGCTATTGGCGCAGCACATGCTGCCGGTGGCCGTTTTTTGATTTCCATCGGGTCGGGTAAACCATTGTTCGCTGCCAGCCATATTTATTTTACTGACGGCTGCACCATCAAAATTATAAGAGTTCGTATTCAAAACGATCAAATTTCCATCACCCGAGTTGATAATGCTATTGATGGTATTATTGTTGATCTTACGGTCGAGGAAGGTACCAGTACTTGAAAAAACAAAAAAGCCTTTGGTATTATTAACTGAAACAATGTAATTGCCATTGGTATGTTTTATGGTCCGCATACCACTTAATAAACTTGTGTTCAAGCCACCAAAGGCAGTATTTTTCCAAATTACGTTGCCACCATTATCAAGTTTGGCAATTAACACTGAATCACAGCCCGAGCAGGCAACGCTCCTTTTTGCCCCGGCCAACACCACGCCGTCCTGTTCTACCACAAGCTCTTTGGCCTGTATCATACCTTCTGCATATAGCGATCTGTCCCATTGCATATTACCATTGGCGTCATATTTCTTTACCCGCGTATAATTGAAACTGGTTGAAATATCCATTACCGGGTATGTGCCTAATACTATATAACCACCGTCTGCAGTTGGGGCGGCGCTGGTATAGGTATCGTCACCCGCAGCGGACACTTTACTCCAGATTAATGTGCCATCGGGTTTAAGTTTAACCAGTTCATTGTTCCGGGAAAGCCCACTGGTAGTTCCGGTAAAAATAAAGTTACCATCATTGGTTGGCTTCATACTGGTAAGGCGATAACCGGCAGGCAACGTTTTCATGCTTTTTTGCTTGTATAAACTGTCAAGTTGCATTAAAAAATAACCTGTACCACTATCATTATAACCCAGCAATTGAAAATCACCGGAAGCCTGTTCGCTAATGGCAACCGGATATACATTTTTGCCTTCGCCGAAGGTTATGTGCGTTTGTCCTGAAATAACAGAAACCATTTTCTGTACCGTGTCGGTGGCAATGTCTTTATTGGTTACTTCAAGCGTAACCATATATTTCCCGCGTACTGCATACTTATGCGTCACTTTTTTTCCGGTGGAAGTAGTACCATCGTTAAAATGCCAACGGTAGGTAGTATTAGTACCATCAATATCATAAGAACAGCTTGTAAAGTAAAAGTTAGAATCAATATAATTGACATTGGTTGACACCAGGTAATTGCCAATAGGGTTCATTATCTGCTGTTCAAAGCACGCACCGGGTTGACGTATGGTAACGGTATTTGTTTTTTTGCAAGCCATCGTTGCCACAAACAGCATGAGGCAAATGAGTTGCTGAACCTGTAAAATATTTTTCATGGAGTGGTTACAGTTTAATGTTTTCTATAAGAATATAGCTGTCTGAGAAGGTGTCATTTTTAGTTTTGCTTACCACGATCAATGTGTTGTCATTCCTAAACATTTTGTAGGGATACAATCTTGTAGGATAGCTGGCCGTAAATGTTGTAGCGGGATAATTTATGACATCGATCCTTTTATACTGTATATCGGCAGCATAAATAATAGAACCGTTGTTATTGAAGGCAAAATCGGTATAAAAGCCATTACTTTGTTTTAAAGAACGCTCATAAACAAACGATTTATTAAAGATACTACCAAAATTGGTCGTAATGAACTTTTCGCCATTCGGAAAGGAACGTATGATACTTGTGCTTACATAATAATTGCCCAGGGAAAAACTTCCGTGACTAAGCACCGAATTGCCATCAGGCGAAAACAGATAATAAGCAGTTTCAGGCGCATACCTGTTAAGCGCTATTTCTATCATTTCTACATTGGAATTATCAAAAGCCATCAACTTGCTTGGATAATAGCTGCCTACCCGGTTCACCATTATTTTTGTTGCCCGGTCGTACACTTTCATATTATTTGAATACAACCCAAGCGACTCATCGGAGGACGACACATATAACTTTCCATTTCTTGACAAAACCGACCCTATTATAAGCCCCGACACATAAATACGGTCTTTTAATTCGAGGGTTGCGGCATCCACTATGTTCAGCCACCCATCGTTGCCCGGTACATACAATTCATCGCTTCCGTTGAAAGTAGCCAAGTCGCAATAGCCAATTCCGGCGGGAAATTCTTTGGAAAGAACAGGCCTTCCCGTTGCATGGTCAATTATATTGATCTTCTTTTGTTCAACTATGTATAGTTTATTAAGCGATTTGCTGAATATTACATCTGTAGGATTGCAATACAACACGCTGTTAGGCCTGGTATAAATAACCTTTGGAAAATTAGCGTTGGATTCATCAGACGCTGTTTCAACGATCAAAAAATAATAAATATCTCTCGCCAGCGGCATCCTGTTTTCTGTGAAGCTGGTGGTTTTGATGTCGGGGCTGGTTAATACTGTGTCGTAGTTTGTAACATAATTAGTACCCTTGAGGTAAGTGGCCTGCCGGGTAAGTATATATTTCTTGAAATGAGTACCAGTGTATTGGTTCCAGGTTAAAACAATGGTAGAGTCGTTAATAACCTTATCTATTTTCAGCGTTGGCTGCTCCACTATTACCGTGACATCTTCTTTTTTACACGAAAAAAGAGAGAGCCCAGTTAAAAGGCACAGGATTATTCTTTTCATGACGATGGGTGCTATCCGATGTTTTTTCGGGGTTTGCACGCAAAGATATTTTCTAATGGCCTTTTTTGCAACTCTGGCCATAAGCGTGTTATTTTCGTCAATATTCGTGTAGATTTCATGAATAAGCGTGTAATGAATCCCTCTGTACTTTTATCCAGCGACCTATAACTTCACCTGCATGGTAACACCACCAAATAAAATGTTTTTACCCGCACTAACCTGTTTTAAATAAGAACCAGACTTTAGCCAGGTACATGAAGTGAATTGCGTGCAATCCGAAGGTTTTAAGCCTTCTGCTGATGGGGATTAAAAACCGAATTGATCAGCGGCGACCAAAGGATAATATGATAATCAGAGAGTTAGCTCAGCAGGTGTTCGAGAAGCCTGATCTTTGTCCTGGATCAGGTGTGCAAACTCGTGATAATATTGCGCCATAGCCGTATAGTGCACTAACTGCTCCGCCATCGACATGTTTGACGTTGTATTTACTAGAGAAATATCATCGCTAATGTACTGCACCAAAACCTCATCCCTGTCTCTGAAAAGCGGAAGTAGCATTTCGATGATATTATAACTTAGCTTGATGAGAACAACCACTGGTGTTACCCGTGCAGTTCCACTCGGATCGGGATCTTTGCCAAACGCCGGTTTGGGATCCGGTAAACCATATGCGGGAGCATGCTTTTGCATATGCCGGTCGGCCGCTACATAGATGCTGTCATCCATGCGCCGCCAGGAAGTATTAACAGGGTTAAAGCTGAACACCATTGGCAAAACCATCAAGCATCTGCGCGGCTTTATAAAAGACCGGGTGAAAAGAAAGATCATTGCACCCATCGATCTCACCGATTTCAAAATACCCGAAGAAGAGTGCGATGCTATTTATTTAAGTCACCAGGAAATTGCCACCATTTACCAAACTGATCTATCTGCACATCCTCACCTCATCGAATACCGCTACCTGTTTGTATTGGGTTGTTTAACAGGTCTACGTTTCTCCGACTTCTCCACCTTAAAGCCCGAAGACCTGCAACGTGATATGCTGTATAAGAAACAGGAGAAATCGGATCATTGGGTTATTATTCCACTGCGTGAAGAAGCAAAACACGTATTCACTCGTCAATTTCGAGAGCGCATACCCGCACTCACCAATCCCGAATTCAACCGCCACATAAAAACCATCGGCAAACTTGCCGGACTAAATCGCTCCATTAAATTCTCCTACAAAAAAGGAAACAAAAGCATCGAGGTCATAAAGTCCAAATATGACTGGATCACTTCGCATACTGCCCGCCGATCATTTTGTACGAATGAATTCCTGGCCGGTACACCAGTAGAACTGATCATGAAGATCAGTGGCCACAAACGAACAAAGGATTTTTATAAGTATATCCGCATTTCACCATTGCTGGATGGTTAACCAGGAGCGATTAGATTTCAGTTGTCAAGGACTGCTTGACAACTGACTTGGTCAATCGTTGCCTGAGCGGACAGAAACTGATGGAGTGTTCACAGAAAAGTATGTCATCACAATTTGTGATGACATACCCAAGTAGGCGCCCCAATAGTGCGTTGCCCTATGCTTTTACTGAACAGGGCGTTGCTATGCTCAGCGGTATACTAAATAGCCGCATGGGTTGTACCCCTCTTATATGTAACTTATACGCCTAAAATCTTCACTGAGTCTCTTAATGAAAATTTTTCCATGGGCGTTTCATTCCCAAAAGATCAGCCTGTATCTCGTAAACATTTTTTTGAGACGTGCTCAAAACGTGAGGAAAATATTACTCTACACTTTTTCTTTAATCCCTCCACGATAATGATTTTGACGATTGCGTTTTATTGGCTGGCTGAATCTTAATCCTGTTGTTTATCAACCTGATATATGGTCGGATTGCCGAAGTTAATTGTCAGCTGGCTTTAAAATTGCTGTCCATTAGTAAGTTGATCAAATACAAAGTGTGTACGCGTTGGAAATGAAAAAGTGCCTGGCATTCATATTAACGTTCATCTATATCAGCTTCAGCGTAGGTGCTACGCTGAATGTTCACTATTGCATGGGAGAAATGGTGGGTGCTTCCCTGTTTACCTTAAGGGACCAGGAATGCGGGAAATGTGGAATGGAAAAGCATACGAACGAAAGTAAGAACTGCTGCAGGGATATTTCAATATTTTTAAAATCAGGCGATGATCATACTTTTCCCCAATTTCACTATGTTTCAACCGCCCTTTCATTCACTGTGCATCCTGTATATTATGTTGTTTCCGAAATTAACCTGAGCGAACGTTCAACCCAAAAAAACTTCCGGGCTTTTAGCCCGCCTTTACTAAAGAGCGCGCTCATTATTCAGTATCAGAATTTCCGCATTTGATTTCTTCGCCGGCTGTAGCGCAGCCGCGCAGGCACAATTGTGTCATCTTATAGCCTTGTGTATTTCCTGCAGATCCGTTCTTGATTCTTACAGAAGTTTTTTCTCAACCAATTTGTATGAAGTGTTTTTATTTCATTGTTGCCCTGATTTGTTTGGGCCATTCAGGATTCTGCCGGCAAATCCCTTCCAATGATACTACGTTGGAACTACAACCTGGTGAAGCTTCGGAACAAAGGGGCATGCCATTGCGCAAAGGAAAAATTGTCGTCTACCATCTGTACGTTAAGGATAGTCTCGTAAACTTTACTGGTAAAAGAAGAAATGCAATTGCCATCAACGGGCAAATCCCTGCACCGACGCTCTATTTCACGGAAGGCGATACCGCGAAAATTTATGTGCATAACGGGAAAAAGGAGGAAGTTTCCATTCACTGGCATGGCATTCTGTTGCCAAATCGCGACGATGGGGTACCTTACCTGACAACGGCTCCCATCAAAGGAGGCAACACGCATCTTTTTGAATTTCCGATTATCCAGACGGGTACGTTCTGGTATCATTCGCATACAGCGTTGCAGGAACAGGCAGGCTTGTACGGACCTATGGTGATGTTCAAAGCCAGCGAAGAAAAACAGCCGGAAGAAGTGTTGCAACTTTCCGATTGGAGTGATATAAAGCCAAAAGAAGTATTACGGCTGCTAAAGAGGGGGACAGATATTTTTGAAATAAAAAAGAACGCCGTTCAAAGCTGGGGCGAAGCATTGGTGAAGGGACACCTGGGCGATAAGTTCAGGTTCGAGTGGATCAGGATGCCCGGCGTAGATCTGACCGATGTGTTTTATCCCGTATACCTGATGCACGGCCTTCCCCAACGAGCTTATCCGAAATATAAAAAAGGCGACTCCATAAGACTTCGTATCATTAACGGGTCTGCAGCCACTTATTTCTGGTTGCAGTTTGCGGGAGGCCGCATGAAAGTGGTAGCGGCAGACGGTAACGATATTGAACCGGTTGAAGTAGACAAACTGCTCATTGCGACCGCAGAAACCTATGACGTGATGATACAACTGCCCGGAGACGGTCAATACGAATTCAGGGCTACGGCCCAGGATATCAAAGGCTCCGCTTCCGCGTTTTTTGGCTCCGGCTCAACAATGAAGGCGCCGGATATACCGGAAATGAACTACTTCGAGGCCATGTCGCAAATGAACAAAATGATGGCTCAGATGCGAAAAATGGGTATGAAAATGACTATGGGCCTCAAAATGGAACAGAAGGGCATGCCGAAACCCCCGATGAATAAATTAAAGGGTGTGGAAAAACCGATGGCAAAAGAGCCAATGGCTGATATGCATATGAAGGAAATGAAAACACCCGATACGCTCCCCATGAAAGAAAAGATGATGAAGCAAATGGAAATGATGAAGAAGATGAAACTAACGGGTTTCGATCAGCCGCCCGGTTATAAGGGTGAGAAAATTTTGAACTATGACGATTTGCAAACCGACACGCCTACGGCCCTTGCGGCAAGTCGTCCATGGCGTGAAATACATCTTACTTTAAGCGGCACCATGCAGCGATACGTTTGGTCTGTAAACGGAAAAACATTTTCGAAGCTCAATGAGAAAATAAAAATTCATAAAGGGGAGAACGTGCGTATTTTTTTCATGAATGCAACGATGATGGAACATCCCATGCACCTTCATGGTCATTTTTTTCGTGTAGTAAACAGCCTGGGTAACCATGCACCAATGAAACATACTTTCAACATCAACCCCATGGCCATGTCGGTAATTGAATTCGCGGCTACCGAACAAAAAGACTGGTTCTTACATTGTCATACGTTATACCACATGGTATCGGGTATGGCCACCGTAGTCAGTTATGAGGGAACAGGGTCCGACATACAACAAAAATTCGCGCCGGGGTTTCAACGGTTTATTAAAGAACATGGAAGCAAAGTTTTCTTTTGGGGGAGTGCACAAATTCATTCCCAGGCAAATTTTGCCAACCTCACAATATCCGGGTTGAACTGGCAGCTTATGGAAAGATGGTCTATGAAGTGGAAGGGCGATTACGAATCTGAAACCTCACTCCTCTATTTCCTCGATAAGCGAAAGTTTTTCGCTGCCTTCATTGGCGCCGACAACAGGTTTTCAAAAGCAATAAAAGATAAGAGTGGGTTGGAAACAGCCCCCTCCCATAAAACCAACCTTGCTGTAGCGGGTATTACCTATTTGCTTCCGATGTTTGTAATGATAGAAGGACGTGTTGATCATAACGGTGATCTTCGACTTCAGATTAGCCGACGTGATTTTCCGCTGACAAAACGATTA
The DNA here is from genome assembly GCA_966211305.1 of uncultured Niastella sp. Classification (GTDB taxonomy): domain Bacteria; phylum Bacteroidota; class Bacteroidia; order Chitinophagales; family Chitinophagaceae; genus Niastella. Next base: position 9,213 of record CBIHPC010000125.1, on the reverse strand, counting down.
CGTTTCGACGGACTTTGGAATACCGGCAAAGAGTATGAATTTGGTTTGCGATACGTCATTAATAAAAATATTTCACTGTCTGGGAACTATGACAGCGATTTTAAATGGGGAGCGGGAATCACTTTTATGTACTAAATAAAAAAAATATGGAACACAATCAGGAAATGAGAAAGCAACCCGATCATTCTGAAGAGCGGAAAAAGATGATGGGCTACAAAAAATTACTGTTAATGATAGCAATATCATTTATTACGATGTATGCAATCATGTTTTTAAACGTGGATGATACCAGTCATATTTTTCTTAGCATTTCGAGAACATATATGGCACTGCTGATGTCTTTCCCTATGGCCGTGGTAATGATAGCGATGATGAATAAAATGTATCCCAATAAAAAAATGAATATTATTATAGTGGTGGGCGCTGTTATCCTTTTTGGGATCATATTGGCAGCGCTGCGATCCCAAACCCCTGTAGGCGATGTTCAGTATATGAAAGCAATGATACCTCACCATTCCTCGGCCATCATGACGAGCAGGAATGCTGCTATCACCGATCCGGAGGTAAAAAAGCTGTCTCTTGAGATCATTGAATCCCAGGAAAGAGAAATAGCTCAAATGAAGGCACTCCTTTCCAGGATGAAGTAAATAAGTGTAGCCCTGATAATATTTTATGCCTGCTTCTCAGTGCTCATCTTTATTTGTTTTTCTGCCTCTATCCAGCATGCTGATTGCTCTGGAAGCAGTAAGCCCATGAATAAGTACGGAAAGTAGAATAACAAATGCAACAGTTGACCACATTGATTTTAGCCAGGTCAATGATGTGTGTTGGGTTGCAAAACTCATATAATACAATGAGCCAACGCCGCGGATTCCAAAAAACGAGATGACCGACTTTTCCCGAAAGTTCAGTTTCGATCCGCTAAGTGTGAGCCAAACAGCAAGCGGGCGTATGATCAGCAAAAAGCCTAATCCAAGAATAGCCAGTGGCCAGGTCAGGTGGTTGAGTAGTCCGTTAACAATGCTCCCGCCAAAGAGCAACAGTACAATTGCCACCAGCATTCGTTCAATTTGATCACTGAAGGAATGTAAGGTGCGATGCAGATCGTGCCCCATTTCGTAATTTCTAAGCGTTACGGCGCAGGTAAACACGGCAATAAAACCGTATCCATTCAGTAACTCTGTACAGCCGTATACAACCATTGTAATGGAAAGTGCAACAAAGCCGTCCTCAATACGCGCCACGCGGTATTTTTCAGGCAGTGAAAACAAAACGTAACCAAAGAGTTTTCCCAAAAGGTACCCGGCTACCAGGCCGCAAAGCAGTTTATACAAAAGGTAATAGCTCGTCCATTCCATCCACGCTCCTGGTTTGGTAAAGAAACCAGTGGCCAGTAAAATGCCAAGCCATACAAATGGGAAGGCCGTTCCATCATTCATACCTCCCTCGGCAGTCAGGGTAAACTTTACAGAATCCTTTTCTCCTTCCTGTGGCGGACCAACCTGCACATCGGAGGCAAGTACGGGATCAGTGGGTGAAAGTATGGCGCCCAGCAGCAGGGCCGACGCCATATCCATGCCTGCGAAATTCCAGGCTACAAAAGCCGTAAGGGCAATGCTGCTTATCATACCCACACTTATCAATTTGAGTGAATGTTTCCATTCCCTCACAGAAAATGGCTGATCGATCTTAAGACCTGATCCCATAAGCGCAACCAGTACAACTGTTTCGGTTAAATGCAATGTAAGCGCTGGATGTTGGAGCGGATCTGCATACGGCAGCATGGGTAATATTAAGAACAGTAAAATGCCTATGATGATATAGACTATTGAGTAGGAAATACGAACAAATGAACTGATTGCAGGCATCCAGGCCATACCCAACGCCGCCATACCTATCGTTATCAACCCTACGAGGTATTCCATTTGTTCGTTTAACAAATACGCATGCTAAAAATGGGCCATGTCAAACCCTTACGAGTTCTGCTATGACATTTTATAAAATCTATTGGGCGAAAGCGCTTAATGTATCACCTGAGCAGTTAAAGAAAGCTGCAGATCAGGTGATACCACGGGTTGATGACGTCAAAAAGGTTTAAACCGGGTCAGGGCATTAAGATTTCCAGATAACCTTTCTTTATTTCAATCAGGATTTCAAGTTCATTACTAACCTTTAGTAATTTATCATCGGAATGAAGATGTTTTCCATCGTAGTTGATCTTAATTTCTTTCCCTTTTAAAGTATGGAACTGGTATTCATCTTCTCCATTTGACAGCTTTTGCATGAGATAGGAAGCGAATTTATCCTTGTGCGCTTCCGGGATCAGGATCACTTCCAGTTCGCCATCACCGGGATCGGCTTGAGGGTTCAATACCAAATTAGGCCCAATGCAGCGCATATTCATCACTTCTACCATATAAAACTTGCCTGAGTGGTCGGTGCCGTCAATTTCCAAATGACATTTTCGAGGCTCATACGCTAATAGTATCTCATGTAACTGTTTCAATGCGTCTTTTAGTTCAGCTGCCGGACTGTCGTATTCCGTTTCGCTTTTCTTCATTTCCTTCATAAGATAAGGAAAGATGCCAAAGCCAAAACCTTCCAGAAAGAAATGCTCTTCAGGTACATTGTGCAACAGACCAATATCAATTTTTTTTATCGATGCTTTTTTCCACGATCTGATGATTTGTTTTATTTCACCTTTTAATTCTAACGTATTGGCAATATTATTAGCGGTACCTAAAGGCAGCAATGCAATTGGAATATTTTTCTTTTGTTTGAATAGTTGTTTAATCACTTTTCTTATTGTTCCGTCACCGCCTGCAATTGTAAGCATATCTGCATGGTAATCAATTTCTTTCCATTCTTTCTCTTTTGTAGAGTAATGTCTACAGGTGAAGCCCTCTTTTTCAATTAAAGCCACCAGATTTTCCCGGCTATGACTTTCATTCCCAGCTGTTGGATTGTGGATCAGTATTACTTGTTTCATGTGTTTTTATGCTACTTGTAATAGTATAAAAGGCATACCACGGGGCGAGGTGGGGTGTCTTACTGACACCTGAAGTAAAACCTCCGGCCCTGAAAGCAAGATTGTGGTTGTGGTACTGTTCCTGGTTTACAGCAAAATACCCGTAAAAAAACGGCATTAAAAACCGTAAAACATCCTGGCTAACTCTATCGCAAAGGGATTATTTTGTGGCAATAATTTGATACCCCTGATATGAACGCTATTTATAACAGTATAGAAGAACAACGCTGGGCCATGCTGGAAATGCGCATTTTACTAAACCAGGTAAAAAACACCTACGGGGCTAATCCGCCGGCAGAGATCCTGGATGCCATAGCGCAAATTGCCAAAGCCAACCGCACAAGATCCACTCCTCACACCCGCAATCTGAACCATACGGCAGGTCTCGATGAGTTTTGCACAAAAAACAATCTTTCTATCGGTTAATGAGCAATGCCTCACCTGGTGTTCTTCTGTTTGATCTTTGCAGGTCAAAAGGGCACAACCCGTTTTTCTCAGGTATTTATTTCTATAGTTTTATTAACTCCATCATATATCATTTTACCGTCTCTGATAAAACTACACCCGATAATTAAATCAAAAGGAAAGTTATTCAGCATAGTCCTTACCGGCACCATTCCAAATTCTATCCCCTGGATCCTGATCCCTGCCTTGTAAATATCTATTGGCTGCCTGCCATAGATCGGGTGTAACGTAAAGGTGCCGTCAATCTTTTCAAGCTCCAATGATTTAATGATCTCCGCTTTTATATGTAGCTCTACGGCGCCGGTATCGATGATCGCTTTTGGTTTGATCTCATAATTATTTACGGGGTTAATCAGCGTCACCTCCGGAATAATTGGGAAGCCGTCCTCATCAATAATGCCCAGAATTTTATTCATACAAATTATTAAATAATTATTTGATTAAACTCTTGCCAGGTACACTATAATGGGCCATCACTCCGGAGTTGCACGACTCCTCGTTTGATACGGCTCCGCGGGTAATCCAACATTATTGAAAAGATTCGGCTGGCTGTCTTCTTTCCACGCAAAGCGCAAGGCCACCGGAAGAGGCACCTGGGGTGAACTTACCACTACGTATTTATTTTTCTTCACCACTCCTGTAGCCGGGTAAAATTTGCCATCTGCTGCCGCCAGTTCAAAACCGGTGATCGTGCTGCTATCACGCACAACCAGTCCTGATGTAGGATTTACATAAGTTACGCGTGCTTCCTGATCTTTGAAACGTACCTTATCAATTTGCGGACCGGCCGAAACCTGTTTTACATGATACGTGCGGTCAAGCGCCAGCCAGGCGAGGCGTTTACCTGTTTCCCATTTGTAAGATGGATGAAGATCTTCGGGATTGTCAACCAGGTCGGTGGTAATAATGCGGGCGGTATTTTTTGTTGTCAGCACCTTATCCTGCGCCGCACGAAAGAAAGGCAGACTGCGATCATTCAACTGCACTTTTTGTTTGGACCGGCTATAGTAGAATGGTGCAATCTGCACGAAATAAAAGGGTAGGTTCGTATTATTCCAAAGATGCCGCCAGCTCGTAATGAGCAACTGCATACTTTCAGTGTATTCTTCGCGCTGGTTCAACATGCAATTCGTTTCGCCCTGGTACCACAAAAATCCCTGGAGCGCATAGGGCGCCAATGGCTGAATAAGACCGGTGAAAAATTTGCCGGCCGGTTCCTGCCTGGTTTTTAAACTGTCTGTTACCGTACGTGCCGGCAGCCAGGGCTCAATGGCCGAACCGGGAATGGAAGCTGCCATCATACCCACAGGTACATTTAACCGCGATTGCAATTCCCGCGCATAATAATATCCGGGTGCAGAAAATTGGCCAACCCAGGGCGATTCGGCTCTTTGCCAGCCTTTATTCCGGTCTGAACGTTTGGTAAGATCGCGATTCACCAGGAAAAGCCTTATTGCGGGATTGTTTTCCCGGCTTACCTGCGCGGAATCCAGCCCCTGTGATCGTTTGGCTTTATAATGTTTGCCGCTTTTATTCATGGTATATTCCATGTTGCTTTGCCCGGAACAAAGCCAAACTTCACCAACCAATACATCTTTGTATTCAACGGTGTCGCCGCTGATCACGAACAGTGATTGCCCATTGCTGTTAGCAGGCATGGCATCGAGCAACAGCCGGAAAGAGCCATCTGCGCCGGCAATGCCTTCTATTACCTGTTTACCAAAGATCAATTTTACAGCAGCGCCTGCTTCGGCCTTTCCCCAAACCGGTACCGGTTTGTTGCGTTGTAAAACCATGTGATCGCCAAAGACGAGGGGTAACTCCGGTTTAGCAGCGGTGGTTAAGGCAATAAAAGCTGCGAGACAAAAAAATAAGTACTTCAGGACTTTACGTTTTAAATGAATAAAAATTTAAACAGCCATTTAAATAAAGTCCCGAAATTACAATGAAAAAGGTTACTCGCGGCTCCTGTTCTTTCAATATCCATTATTGCGCCGCAGTGCCTTCTTTAAAGTGTTTTTTTGACAAACGTGGCTTCCGGCCTGGTTGGGATGCTAATCGCCACCACCCGCAGCACCCGGTAATCTTCCCCTGATCCACTTGATCTGTCCGTTGTGGTTCGATTCATGCTCTACCACATGAAACCATTTGCAGTAATTATTGGTAGGCTGGCCGCCAAAGAATTTCGGGTCAACGGTCATCAGCCATTTATCATCGCGCTTGCGCAGTTCGGCCAGTGTTTTCTCGCGGGTTTCTTTGAGAATGTCGACATAATAAGCAAGGTCATGCCCTTTAATAATTTTACGGCCTTCGTCGCCTAAACTCATGGGCACCGACCAGGTTGCTTTGTCTTTAAACGCTCTCAATCCTTCAAACGTATTTCCCTGGTAATATGTTTCGGTAGCGGCGAGGTGCAATAACATAGCGCCAATGGTGTTCGATTTGGGATCGTGCAGGTAGTCGAGTTCTTCCTTTTTCATTCCCTTCACTGAGCGCAATACGGTTTCACGCATCCAGTTCATCATCGATACCAGGGTGCCTATCTGTGGTGAAAAGCCTTCTTTCGGTCCAATTATATGAAGGCCGTCTTCAAATGGCCGGCCGGCAGCCGTCAATATAGTTGGTAAAGCAATTAACCCGGTAGCAAGGGTGGCAGTAGTTTTTATAAATCCCCTGCGGTTGGTGGAATGGTAAGGTTTCATAACATATGTTTTGTTGTTGCTGAAGTTACTGCCATTTCATCAAATAGCAATTACCTGAAAGTAGCAGCGGTTAGTTCATTATGTTGTTAATCGTTATACGTTTGTTTATTTGCAGAAAACAAAAAAGGATCACCGGTTATGATGATCCTTTTGAATATAGTTTAATTATCATTTACAACCCATAGAACCGCACCGCATTTACGCCGAATACATTTTCCCTTTCCTCAACGGTATACCTGTCAACCATGTATTTGTGCAGTAAACTTTTCCATTGCACATATTTGCCCGACAAAAGCATCGAAGGCCAGTCGCTGCCGAAGATCAGCCTGTTGGTGCCGAACGCTTCAAACACTACATCGAGGTAAGGATAGAACTCACTCGCATGCCATAATCTCCACGCCGCTTCCGTCATCAATCCGGATAGTTTGCAATATACATTCGGGTACTTTGCAAATTCCCTGATCCAGAATTTCCAGTCATCGATGATCTTATGTTTTATGTCGGGCCGCGCACAATGATCAACTACAAATTTCTGATAGGGGAATTTCCCGATCAGTTCCGCGGCTGCAGCCCATTGCTGGGGATTTATATGCAGGTCGAATGTATATTTATATTTTCCCAGGGCCGTCATGCCCTTTAAGAAGTTCTCGTTCAGCAATGCATCACCGGCATCGTTTTCGCCGGCAGTATAACACCAGCCTTTTATGATGGGGTATTGTGAAAAATGTTCCAGTTTTTGCTTTACATCTTCGTCGGTAAGATCTATCCAGCCAACGAAACCTTTGATCTCAGGGTGTGTTTTCGCGATCTCTATCATGAACCGCGTTTCCAGTTCCGTTTGCCGGGCCTGAATGGCTACCAGGCCATCTATATGATTTCGCTTTTCATTTAGTTCAAGATGTTCGGGCAGATAGTCCTGGTGAAGAACGCGCATATCCTTGTTTATCCAGTTAGCAGGGGTTTCATATTTCCAAAAACGAACGTGTGCATCTATAACCATAATGAAACAGTTTTTAGAGCGTAAAAAAATGGGAGTTTGCTATATATAAATGCTTTAAGAAGTTATGGAACGCATAACAAGCATTATTTCCGAAGTAATGTCTTACTTAAATATACGAATATTTCAGAATTACAAAATAGTAAAAAGTTGTTGGAATGTTAATGCAGCGCGGCTATTTATAACAAAGGGCTGTCATTGCCGACAGCCCCCGTTTTTTATGGCTAACTTAAAGATCATCGGATTACCTGTTCCTATGCGCCGGATGCATGGTTTATGCATTCGGCCAAAAACGGTGCAAACCGGCTGGTGCTGTTGACAGCGTTCGGCAATACGGCAATTTGATCGTATACTTTATGAGTCGGAATTTCCACCTGCCAATTGCTTATTGATTACCTCGAAACTAATCCAACGAGATTGCCTTCGGGGTCGCTGAACCAGGCAAATTGTTTGTTATTGGGGAGAATTACCGGTCCGAACATTTTTCTGCCGCCTGCGTCGATGATCTTTGTCAGCGCATCATTGATATCATCTACCTGGATGTAGAACAGTACATAATTCTGTGGCTCATGGCCCAACGAGGTGATCTGTCCCTGGATGCCATCTGCACAATTGGTATTGATCAGCGACGCCATCGGAACGCCGGTAGGCGTCCAGCCAAAAAGATCGGAGTAAAAAGAAGCGGTTTTGGATAGGTCCTTACAGCCGATCTCGAAAAACACCACGGGGTTGGCAATAGGAGGAATTGTCATATACTATATATTTTTTAAAAAATCGTTGTTTGCCTGTAGCAGAAGTAATTAATGTTCATGGGGAGGATAATAGAAATAAATTGCCTACTATAATTTACTGAATTTTACGCTATAAAACAACTGCAATGCGGGAAGGCGCCGAAATCCATTGTACATATTAATCTGGAGGCCGGTTTTGGGCGCAATTTAACGTGCTACGAATGAGGGTATTATTTATATTCCTGCAGGTAATCGAAATTGTTGAATATCCATATAACAGTAAGGCCCCGTTGACAACCAAAACAACGTTCGGCAAAGAAACCGGTACTAACTGCCACGGATGAAGATGTGTATAACCATAAGATCATAATACAAACGCATTTCGTTTTTACGATCGTTGCGTTTGTTCGAACCTGGAAAAGCTACCGCAGCATCAGGATCTTCAAACAAAAGTTTGGCTATACGCCCAATACCCTGCGGGGAAAAGGCCATTTCCGCCGTTCCCGGCGTGGGAACGGATATTATCCCCGGCTGAAAATGCAATTATTTGAGCTTTTTTCGTTATTAGAACCATACGAGCCGCAATAACTTAGCGGCAATAAAAATATTAAGGATGAAACGAGTAATTGCATTTGTTACAGGTCTGGTACTGGCGGGCAGCGCCCTTGCGCAGGATTCTACCGGCTTAACCAGTCCGGAAAGCGTGATCTCAGATGGCCAGTACCTGTATGTGACCAATCTTGGAAAGGCCCAGGGCCCCACGGGTAAGGACGGGGATGGCTATATCAGCAAATTATCGCTCGATGGTAAAATGATCGAAAGGTCGTTTGTAGATACAAAACTCAATGCGCCCAAGGGAACGGCCATCATTCGCGGCGCTTTGTATGTGGCGGATATCGATCGCATCGTTGGGTTTAACCTGGCGAATGGAAAGAAGATAATCGAAATTAACTTATCAGGCCACGGTACTTCGTTTTTGAACGATCTTACGGTGCAGGACGATTTTACGCTGCTTGTTTCGGCTACCGATATAGGCAAGATCATCGAGGTGAACATCCGGAACGGTTTCAACAAAGCGATCGCCGATGTAAAAGGCGCCAACGGCGTTTATTATGATAAGGCAACCAAACGCCTGTATACCTGCAGCTTTAGTTTTGACAATCTGAAAGGCGGTGAGGTAGGGGTGATCAGCTGGAAAGGCTATATGCCTGTTTACGAGAGAATAGGCGACGTAAAAGGCGCTTTTGACGGTTTGGCCCTGCTCAATGATTCTACGCTCATTGTTTCCGA
>CBIHPC010000124.1:0-16872 GCA_966211305.1 uncultured Niastella sp. | reverse complement strand
TCAAACATCTCGGCTTCATTGCCCGGATAGTTCTTAGCCAGGAACCCGTCAACGAATGGGGTATGCACACGGGCCGGTGAAATGCAGTTGCAGCGGATATTGTATTTGAGGTAATCTTTTGCAACGGATAACGTCATGCCTACAACAGCACCCTTGGTCATAGAGTACGCGAAGCGGTCGGGTATGCCCACCAGTGAGGCAATGGAGGCCATGTTTAAAATGGAGCCGCCATTTTGCTTCATATGCGGTAACACAGTATGTAAACAGTTATACACGCCTTTTACGTTTACGCTTACCAGGCGATCGAAATCTGCTTCGGCAGTAGAATCTGCGGTGCCGATGTGGGCAATGCCGGCGTTGTTGATGAGAATATCGATTGCGCCGCCGGCGGCAATACCGTCAACTATCTGTTTAACTTCTGCCTGTTTTGAAACATCGCATTTATAGAAATGCGCTTTGCCGGCATCGGTGGTTATTTCTTTTACTACACTGGTGGCGCCCTGTTCATCCATATCTAAAATATGAACCCTGGCGCCCTGTTTTGCAAATACTACGGCGATGGCTTTTCCTATACCGCTTCCGCCACCCGTGATGATGGCCGTTTTATTATCGAGTCGAAACATGGGTGCAAGTTAAGTTGATAAGTTAATAAGTTAATAAGTTGACAGGGAAAACTCACAATAAGCAAGAGCCTGTCAGGCGGCAAGCGTCGTTAACTTTTTCAGCTTAATATAGTATCCGGTTTAAACTGTTTTTACTTTATAGCCTTTCCAGCCAAAGTAGAATATCACAATAAAACAGATCAATGGAATGATATAACCGTTTTGGATATTTTTAGTGAGATCGGCAATGCCGCCCATGGCAAGTGGTATCAATGCACCACCTACGATAGACATAATGATAAGGCTGGAACCAATTTTAGTGTCGACGCCGAGGCCCTGAATGCCCAGCGAGAAAATGGTTGGGAACATGATCGACATAAAGAATCCAACGCCAATCAATGCATATACGGTTATCATGCCGCTGCTTACGATAGCTACGGCTGATAAAATAATATTTATAGCTGCATAAATGGCCAGCAGTTTATTGGGACTGATAAATTTCATAAAAAAGGTGCCGGCAAAACGGCCTATCATGAAAGCCAGTCCATAACCTAAGCCGAGATAAACTGATGCCGTTTGCTTGTCGATATGAGCGGCATCCATTGCTATATTGATAAAGAAACTGGTAACACAAACCTGTGCGCCTACATAAAAGAACTGGGCTACCACTGCCCATATAAGGTGTTTGTGCCGGAATGCATTGGCGAAACTGGATTGTTTGCCACCTTCTTCTTCCTCCTTTATTTCAGGCAGCTTTGTAAATGCAAAGATCAGCGCCACAGCGAGGATGATGATACCTAAAATAAAATAAGGTCCTTTTACTGTAGATGCCTGGGCTGCCAGATATGCATCCAGGGCCTGTGGCGTCATGGCGGTTTTTTGCGCTTCAGTTAAAGTGGTTCCCGACAAAATGAATTTACCCCCAAGTATGGGGGCGAGTACCACAGCCAGTCCGTTGAATGACTGCGCCAGGTTTAACCGTTGGGTAGATGATTCTTTTGGTCCCAGCAATGCCGCATATGGGTTTGCGGCGGTTTCTAAAAATGTAAGTCCGCTCGCTATAATGAACAGCGCGCCCAGGAACAATATATAAGCGCGGGTATTGGCTGCCGGTATAAATAATAATGAGCCAATTCCAAATAATAAAAGCCCTAATAATATACCTGACTTATAACCATATTTCCGCATTATGAACCCTGCAGGCAGCGCCATAACGAAATAAGCAATGAAAACGGAAAAGTCAACCAGGGACGCCTGCAAAAAGTTTAATGTAAACGCTTCCCGCAAATGTGGTATCAATACCGGGTCGAGGTTGTGTACAAAGCCCCAAAAGAAAAACAGGCTGGTAACCAAAATAAAAGGGAACAAAAATCCCTTCGACTGTTCTGTTTTCAGGGAGGGACTACTGGATGATGATGGAAGGGCCATGCAATCGGGAGTTAATTAGTTTGTTGTTTGTGGTTTGTTGTTTGTGGTTCTACGTCAGTGAACGATCGAGATGCGTGTAACCGCCATCTACATAAATGATCTGTCCGGTCGTATGGCTCGAGCGGTTGCTGAGCAGGAACACCGTCATATCGGCAATTTCTTCCGATGTGGTGAATCGCTTTTCGAGCGGTATTTTGGAAACGATCTGCGCCAGCTTCTCTTTCGGGTTGGGCAGCGTGTTGATCCAGTTCTCATACAAAGGCGTCCACACTTCCGCCGGGATAACTGTATTTACGCGAATTGAGTAAGGCAGTAGTTCAACGGCCCATTCACGCGTCAATGCATTGATAGCGCCTTTTGAAGCCGCGTAACCCGAGGTATTACCCTGGCCGGTATCGGCCACTTTAGAACCGATATTTAAAATGGTACCTTTTGTTTCTTTCAGATATGGCAACCCATAATGCGCCAGGTTATAAAAATGGCTCAGGTTCTTCTGAAGCGACTGAAAGAATTTTTCAGGAGAACCGCTTTCCAGGCCTACGCCGTCGTTTACGCCGGCATTATTGATAATGCCATCGATACGGCCATACTCTTTCACCGTGAAATCGATCACTTCTTTACAGGCGGCCGGTTCAGCCAGTTCAACCGCGATGCTGGCCGCCTTACCTTTTGTTTTTATAATTTCATCAACCTTTACCTGGTTGTCTTCTTTTTTTCTTCCTGCTATAACAACAATACCGCCTTCGGCTGCAATGGAACTGCTAATGGCTGCTCCTATTCCCTTGGCACCCCCGGTAACAATAAATACTTTGTTGGTGAGATGTAAATCCATGTTGGTTATAAATTATAAAATTGAATGGCATTGAGGCCGAATACTTTTTCGCGGTCGTCGTGCGAATAATTCTCCATGTATTTTTCAAGCAAACTCTTCCATTGCACATAAATGCCGCTAAGCAACATTACGGGCCAGTCGCTGCCGAACAGTAACCTGTTCGGGCCGAACGCTTCAAACACTACATCGAGGTAAGGAAAGAAATCAGCCGCGCTCCATTCCTTCCAGCTGGCTTCGGTGAACAAGCCCGACAACTTACAACATACATTCGGGAACTTTGCTATTTCCTTCATGTTTGTTCTCCATTCATCTATGTTCTTGTGCCTGATGTCGGGTTTGGCGCAATGGTCAATTACAAGCGGCATATCGGGGAATGCCCGAACGAAATCGATGGCCGGCGGCAACTGGTTATGGAAGATGAGAATATCGTACGTATAGTTGTATGCCTTTAATGCGGCAACGCCGCGGCGGAAGTTTTCCCTGGCCAGAAAATCGAGCGGTTCGCCCTGCACTACATGGCGGTACCCTTTTATGATGGGGTATTGGGAAAAGTATTGCAGGCGGTCTGCAATATTATCGGCCTGCAGGTCTATCCAGCCAACAACGCCTTTGATGATGTTGTGGGTTTTGGCCAGTTCAACCAGGAAATGGGTTTCCGTTTCTGTTTGGGTGGCCTGTACGGCCACAACGCCATCGACATTATTTCTTTTTGAAACCAGCGACAGGTGTTCGGGCAGATAATCCTGCTGTAAGGTCTTCATGGAATTATCTATCCAGTCGTAGGTTTTTTTATCGTATTTCCAGAAGTGAACGTGTGAGTCGATCACGGCAGTGCGGTCTGCGTCGCCACCAAAGGCTTCGTCAGGGGCAGCATCGTAATATTTTTTCATGTTCATAGCAATACATTTACTTGTTTCAGGTAAGGCTGAAAATCTTATCCATCAATATCCATTTTTCGCCAGGTTTGGCCCATGGGAGCGCCTGCTGAAACTTCCACATAAGCGTTTCCCATTCCTGAACTTTAGGATTGGCGGCATCGGCCTTTGCTTTCTCTGCATGTGAGTACCGATCATTGGTTTCCATGATCATGAATAAGCGATTGCCGGTGCGGTAAATGTCGAGCACTTCAATGCCTGAGGATCTGATACTCTCCACGATCTCGGGCCATATATGATCGTGATGGCGCTCGTATTCGGCAATCAGTGCAGGATCATCTTTCAGATCCAGGGCAAGACAATATCTCATTTCAGTTTCTGGTTTTTTGTTTCTGGTTTATAGTTTCTTTATTTCAGGATTTCCTGACTGTTTCGGCTCTCGCCATTTATCAGGCGTTATGAAATTGAGCAACCATAAACCATAAACTATAAACAATAAACTATTTGTATGCTACTGCAACCTGTTTGCTGCTTCCCAAACCGTCGATACCAAGTTCAACAATATCACCCGGTTTTATATAAAACGGTTCAGGCTTTTGTCCAAGACCTACGCCTGCAGGTGTACCCGTGCTGATGATATCGCCCGGCAGCAGGGTCATGAACTGGCTCAGGTAGGAGATCAAATACGGCAGCTTAAAGATGAGGTTAGATGTATTGCCATCCTGCATTGTTTTTCCGTTCACGGTAAGCCACAGGCGTACGTTATGAATATCGGCAATTTCATCTTTTGTAGCCAGCCAGGGACCCAGCGGTGCAAATGTGTCGCAGCTTTTGCCTTTCACCCACTGGCCGTTGCGCTCCAACTGAAAAGCACGCTCACTATAATCATTGTGCAGCATATAACCTGCTATATAATCCATGGCGTCTTTTTCTTCCACGTAAGATGCTTTTTTACCAACCACTACGGCCAGCTCCACTTCCCAATCGGTTTTGGTACTGTTCTTAGGGATCACCAACTGGTCGTTGGGACCGCACATGGCTGTGGTTGATTTAAAAAATACGATCGGCTCAGCAGGGATCGCCGCACCGGTTTCTTTCGCATGATCAACGTAATTTAAACCAATGCATACGATCTTTGAAGGGCGTGCAAGGGGAGCGCCCAACCGCTCATCAGGGCCAACTGCAGGGCATGCAGACTGGTTTGTTTTTAACCATGCCGCCAAACGGGCAATACCATCGTTGGTCAAAAATTGCTCGGTATAATCTTCGCCAAAAGCGCTGGTGTCAATTCTTTTTCCATCGGGCAATTCAACACCGGGCTTTTCCTGCCCTGATTTTCCAAAACGTATAAGCTTCATTTTACCAGTATGATTTTTTGTTGGCCGAAACTATTTCATTTTCACTGCAAACCAAACGAAAAATTCCGGTATCGTTCCCGGAAGTTTAGCTTTTTATTCAGTTTTACAAGCACACATGCATGGAATACTAACGGGCATTAGTTTTTTTGAACTAACTTTAGCCCGATTTTGTAATGCTTGAAATATGAATTATACGCCAGTTAATAAAGTAAGGATAGTTACTGCCGCTTCCCTGTTTGATGGTCATGATGCTGCTATCAATATAATGCGGCGCATATTACAGTCGAAGGGCGCCGAGATCATACACCTTGGTCATAACCGGTCGGTAGCGGAGATCGTTGAATGCGCCATTGAAGAAGATGCCCAGGGCATTGCCATTACCAGCTACCAGGGTGGCCATGTGGAGTTCTTTAAATACATGAAAGACCTGCTCGATGAAAATGGCTGCGGGCATATAAAAATATTCGGCGGCGGGGGCGGAACCATTTTGCCTCAGGAGATCACCGAATTGCACAGTTATGGTATTACCCGGATTTATAGTCCGGATGATGGAAGAAGATTAGGGTTGGAAGGGATGATCGAGGATGTGATAAAAAACTGCGATTTTGCCGTTAATGGCGATCCTTCCAATTACAGCAACGGCCTTAAACTGGGGGAGTGGAAAGACATAAGGAAGATCTCCCGTGCCATTTCCAATGCAGAGAACCAGGTGAATGGAAACAAGCCTGCTTCAAAATCTGTGGCCCGGCTCCCTGTATTAGGCATAACAGGCACCGGCGGCGCCGGCAAATCATCCGTTACCGATGAAATTGTACGGCGCTATTTGAATGCATTTCCCGAAAAAACGATAGCCGTTATTTCTGTTGACCCATCCAAAAAGAAAACAGGCGGCGCCCTGTTGGGTGATCGCATTCGAATGAACAGCATTCATTCGCCCCGCGCTTACATGCGCTCACTGGCCACCCGCGATAGCGACGTTGCGTTAAGCGAACATGTTCAGGACGCAATAGACGTTTGTAAAGAAGCCGCTTTTGATCTTATCATTCTTGAATCGGCCGGGGTTGGACAAAGCGACGTAAGCATTCTTGAATATTGCGATGTTAGCCTGTATGTGATGACGCCCGAATATGGCGCGGCTTCGCAGTTGGAAAAGATCAACATGCTCGATTATGCCGATGTGATCGCCATCAATAAATTCGATAAAAGCGGCGCCCTCGATGCTTTGCACGATGTGCGTAAACAGTTCAAACGAAACCATGGGTTATGGTCGGCCAAAGATGAAGAACTGCCGGTGATAGGCACCATTGCCGCACAGTTCAATGATGCGGGTATCAATGAGCTGTTTGAAAAGCTGATGGTCACCATCAAAACAAAAACAGGCGTTGAATTCGGACATGTGGAAGTGCATGCACATCTTAAAGATACCACCACCAAATCGCAGATCATTCCCCCCAAACGCGTACGCTACCTTTCGGAAATTGCAGATGCCAACCGTGGTTATGATGAATGGGTTAAAGAACAATGCACGCTGGCCTCCCGGTTATACCAGGTGCAGGGAACGCTTTCCGCTGTTACCGCATTATCTGCTGCCGTAAAAGACGAACTTGGGTTTATAAAGAAATCGCTTGAAGAGAAAATACATCCTGAGTGCAGAAAGCTGATAGAAGAATGGCCCGGGGTTGTTGCCAAATACAAAGCCGATTTCTTTGAATACCAGGTGCGCGATAAAGTATTTAAACAACCGATGGCCACCCGCTCGCTCAGTGGAACAAGGATACCTAAAGTGGTGCTGCCAAAGTATACCGACTGGGGCGATATTCTGAAATGGCAGTTGCAGGAAAATATCCCGGGTGAATATCCATATACATCCGGCGTGTTCCCGTTAAAACGCGAAGGAGAAGACCCCACGCGGATGTTTGCCGGCGAAGGTGGTCCCGAACGTACCAACAAACGTTTTCACTATGTATCGCTCGATCAGCCGGCGCGGCGGTTATCAACCGCCTTCGACAGTGTGACCCTGTATGGCGAAGACCCGGCTCACCGTCCGGATATCTATGGTAAAGTTGGCAACAGCGGGGTGAGCATCGCCACGGTTGATGATGCCAAAAAATTATACAGCGGTTTCGATCTGTGCGATCCTAAAACATCGGTGAGCATGACCATAAATGGTCCGGCCCCCATAATACTTGCGTTCTTTATGAATGCTGCCATCGATCAGCAATGTGAAAAGTGGATAGCAGCAAATGGTGAATGGTCGGGGGTGGATAGTGAAATGGCGAAGAAGTTTCAGCATCTTACCAAACCCACGTATTACAATCCATCAGCTCCCGAACGCCTGCCCGATGGCAATGATGGTTTGGGTTTGAAATTACTGGGGGTATCAGGTGAAGACGTATTACCGGCTGATGTTTACGCAAAAATAAAAGCCGAGGCGCTGGCGCAGGTGCGTGGTACCGTGCAGGCTGATATATTGAAAGAAGACCAGGCGCAGAACACCTGCATCTTCAGCACCGAGTTTGCATTGAAGCTGATGGGTGATGTACAGGAATATTTCATTCAGCAAAAAGTGCGCAACTTTTACAGTGTAAGCATCAGTGGTTATCATATTGCAGAAGCGGGCGCCAACCCCATTACGCAACTGGCGTTTACCCTGGCCAATGGGTTTACGTATGTGGAATATTACCTGAGCCGCGGCATGCATATCGATGAGTTCGCTCCCAACCTGTCTTTCTTCTTCAGCAATGGTATGGATGCAGAGTATAGTGTTATCGGCAGGGTAGCGCGGCGTATTTGGGCCAAGGCCATGAAGTATAAATACAAAGGCAACGACCGCAGCCAGAAACTGAAATATCATATTCAAACCTCCGGCCGCAGCTTACACGCCCAGGAGATAGATTTCAATGATATTCGTACTACGCTGCAGGCATTATACGCTATTTACGACAACTGTAACAGTTTGCATACGAACGCTTATGACGAAGCGATCACTACGCCAACGGAAGAAAGCGTTCGCCGCGCCATGGCCATACAGCTCATCATCAACCGCGAACTGGGCAGCGCGAAAACAGAGAACTTCATACAGGGCTCTTTCCTTATTGAAGAAATGACCGGCCTGGTTGAAGAAGCGGTGCTGGCAGAATTTGACCGCCTTACCGAACGGGGTGGTGTGCTGGGCGCTATGGAACGCATGTACCAGCGTAACAAGATCCAGGAAGAAAGTTTGCATTATGAAAGTCTTAAACATAATGGCGAATTGCCCATTATTGGGGTCAATACATTTCTCAATAAAAAGGGAAGCCCTACCGTTTTACCGGGCGAAGTAATTCGCAGTACAACCGAAGAAAAAGAACAACAGATCCAGAACCTGCATGCTTTCTGGAAAAGGAATGAGAACAGATCAGCAGAGATGTTAAACCGGCTTAAGAAGGTAGCCATCAACAATGGAAATATTTTTGAAGAGCTGATGGAAACCGTGAAGTATTGTTCACTTGGACAAATCACTCATGCATTGTTTGAAGTGGGGGGACAGTACAGGAGGTCAATGTGATAATTTGATAATGGGATAATGTGATAATGGGATAATGCCTGGGTGAGGCATTGATGTGTGGCATGCTAATAAAAATAACAAGAGTGAGTTGCTTTCACAGGCGGCTCACTCTTTTTTTATGAATTAATTCCTTATTGAAAGGCCGTTCAGAATTTAATATAGCTATTATTTCTTAGCTTTTAATTTTGAGTTGCCGCTACGGCTTACGGCTCGCTGCTCATGGCTTGCAGTAGTATTTACGTATGCCGTTTGCCGTTTCACTTTTGCCACTGCAGGCCTTTTCTTTGCAGGCGATTTTTGCCTGTCGGTTGTGTAGAGCACCTGGCAGTTTTCGCAAAAAAAAGTGCGGCGCCTGGTTTTGCCCAGGTATTCTTTTATGAGTGGAATATTACAACGCGGGCAGGTTTTCTTCGTATGCGCCAGCCAGTGTTTTTTGAGAACAAAGGCTTTTTTCCAGTTGAGAAAATCATAGCTGTAATTACAGGTTTCATTTACCAGTTCGGTGAGTTTACGTGGCGGCAGGTCCTTTATTTTATTTTCGGGATGAACGCCGATGCGGAATAGTACTTCATTCTTGATGATATTACCTGAGCCGGCAAAAATATGCTGATCTAACAGGGCATCGCAGACAAGTTGATCGGGTTGCGCTTTCAATTTCTTTCGGGCCTTTTTAGCGTCCCAGTTTTTATTGAGCAGATCACCGGTCCAGTCGTAGATGGTATCGGGATCTTCTTCAATAAATTTAACGGAGCAGGCGTAAAAGTACAGGTCGCCATTTCTGAAATGCAGATGAAGCCGCGGCGTCTTTTTGGTTTGTTCATTTATGCTGTAGGAACCGAAAAGCATAAAATGAATGCGCACGGTGAAGTTGGGAAAGCAAATAAGAAAATGTTTTCCCCAGCTTTTAAAGCCGGTCACTTTTTGATTGGCCAACCTGTCAATATCAAGGGAAGAATTACCGGCTACAGCCAGTACTTTTTTTCCTTTGAACAACTGAACCGCTTCTTTTAAAATGACAATGCTTGGTCCTTCGGGCATAGGTAAACCGGGTATTAATGAAAGGATATATACCTAATACGCAGGAAAAGAAGTGGTAGCCGTGTACAGAATTCCACATTCTGCTAGGTTGCCCTGTCGCGGGTGCTGCGAATAAGGCCAACACCTGCAAAGAAAAAAATGGCTCCCAATACGCCGTAAAGAATGATTTGCTTAATGTTATGTGTGCTTGTACCCCCATTGATAAAGTTAACGCCGGCGAGTATAAGTCCCACAATGCCAACAAGTGCGAGAATTATGCCCAGAACTCGTTTTTCCATATGAATGTTTTAGGGAAAATAAGGCAAAGGATATGCCCGGGGAGGGGCGGCTGTATTATATTGATTTACATGCTCAAATTCCATTATATTTGCTATATATAATTTTTATCTGCAGGAGACCATGCTCCGCAAACACCTAAATACCATTTCATCTTGCGCTTTACAGAATTCGGTTTCCACCCTGACTTATTAGAAGGCATTGAAGCCTCCAACTACGAAAACGCTACTCCCGTGCAGGAGAAGGTAATTCCGCCTATTCTTGCCGGAAAAGATATAATTGCCTCTGCCCAAACCGGCACCGGTAAAACCGCCGCCTTTTTGCTTCCGGTAATTAACCGGTTACTGAGCCATCGCATTGAAGGCCAGGTTGGTGCGCTGGTGATTGTGCCTACCCGTGAGTTGGCGATCCAGATTGCCCAGCACCTCGAAGGCCTTTCCTATTTTACCAATCTGAGCTCCATTGCCGTATATGGCGGAAATGACGGAAGTAACTTTGTAGCAGAGAAAAAGGCCCTTCAAACGGGCACTGATATCGTCATTTGTACCCCCGGCCGTATGATCGCCCACCTGAACATGGGGTATGTACAATTCTCGCAATTGCAGTTCCTGGTGCTCGATGAAGCAGACAGAATGCTTGATATGGGTTTTTCCGATGATATCAACAAGATCATCGGTACGCTGCCGGCTAAAAGGCAAACCCTGTTGTTTTCGGCCACCATGCCCGATAAGATCAGGCAACTGGCAAGGAAGATCCTGATAGACCCTACCGAGATCAATATCGCCATCTCAAAACCACCGGAAAAGATAGTACAGAAAGCCTTTGTTGTTTTTGAACCGCAAAAGCTTCCTTTGCTGAAAGATATTTTAAAGAACGTTCAGTTTAAGAGTGCGCTGGTATTTTGCAGCCGTAAGCAAAGCGTGAAATCGCTGGCGCGTGAACTGGAACGCGCCCGGTTTAAGATCGCCGAGATCCATAGCGACCTGGAGCAGGCGCAACGCGAAGATGTGTTGAGTGGTTTTACCAGCGGCCGTATTCCCATTCTCGTAGCTACGGATATATTAAGCCGTGGTATCGATATCGATACTATCGACCTGGTTATAAACTACGATGTACCCCGCGATGCGGAAGATTATGTGCATCGGATTGGCAGAACGGCGCGCGCGGAAGCCGATGGTATTGCGTTCACGCTGGTTAGTCCGGCCGAACAAAACAAGTTTGCCGTCATTGAAAAACTGATCGGCAAGGCGGTAGAAAAACCGGCTATACCGGAAGAGTTTGGGCCAGCTCCAGAATATAAACCGCAGTTCCGCCCAAAGAACAGGGGTGGCGGCGGAGGCGGTAGAAGACATCATCAGGGAAGACCACAAAACAATGGCAGACAAAGAGGGAACAAGGCGTAATAAGTAATGTGATAATGTGATGGTTTGCTAATGTGATAATGAAAATAAAGAAAGGCAATAGAATTTTTTGGCGGCGCAAGCTCGTTAATTGATCATAAAGATCGCAGTACATTCACTACCGTTGACCCATAAAGTTATTAAGGCTGTTCAAAAGCAATTTTGGCAGCCTTTATTATTATAACAAGCATCAATATTTTGAGTGGCCGACGATAGTTATGAATCTCAAATATCGCGAGCTATTCACCATTGACCATCATCATAATGAAAAATCCTGCCGAAGCAGGATCTTCCCGGAACCCCTGTTTATTAAGGTCTACTACTTGCGTGTTAAAGAGTGCACAGGTATGGGCAGGAAGAGTGGCGAGCCCAGCCACTCCTTGCTGTAATGAATTCTCCAATGCTTGTGGTTCAGACGTGGCCTTATTCGTTTTCCGGTTAGGGTTCTTCAACAGGTACACTATGTCATTCGAAACGCCTTGTTACGAATGCATGTAACCAACAAGGATATTTCTACCGGGGCGCTTAAGCAATACGGAATCGGTTATCAGCAATTTCCTGCGCTACGTATATGAACTGAAAGTTGAATCGGTTATCAACAGGAGCCAAAACTAATAAGTTGTTCCTGTTGTTTTCTGCCAATGTGTGTGAACTGCGGATTTATGCATGTGAAAGTTGGTATTTGAGTAGTGGAATGTGGAAATCGCGATATGAATAGATGGGGGAGAAGTATAATCATGAGAAGAACGATGTGGCATACAAACAATTGTAAGTTCAAAAATTATTCAGGCAATAAGCGTCATCAGAACAAAAGGATAGTCTCAAACATTATATTACCTGGTAAAAAAGTGTTGGCGTAAGTAAAAAAGTATGATCTGTATTGTCAATGATACAACATTTATCTTGTGAGTATTTTTATTCTACCGGGTAAATAGAAATATTACAACTACACATTATAAATCCTGTATGTTATAACATAACCGTTAATAGTTGTAATTAACCGTTGGTGTATACAGATGAATAAGACCGTAACACGCCGATACTTTTGCCGACTAAACTGCAAATATCTTAATTCATGAAAAAGTTGATTTTATTAGCATTGCCTTTGTTGTTTTGTGCAGCTATTGCCAAAGCACAACAAATAACCGGTAATGTTAAGGATGATCAGGGTAAGGCCTTGTCCGGAGCCACTGTTGCGTTGAAGAAAGTAAAAGATTCAGGATTGGTTAAACTGGCCGCCACCAATACTTCAGGTCAATACTCATTTACCCACATCAATGCGGGCAGCTATTTTGTTGCGGTTTCATATACGGGTCATGTAGCAAAAAGTTCTGCTGCATTTGACGTAAGCGGAACCGGTGATGTCACCGCTCCTGAAGTGGTGCTCGCCAAAGCAACCGGCCAGTTAAAAGAAGTGGTGGTTGCCGCCCGTAAGCCAATGGTAGAGGTAAAAGCCGATAAAACTATTCTGAATGTAGAAGGAAGTATTAATTCCGTAGGGCAGGATGCGCTCGATCTGTTGCGTAAAGCG
Organism: uncultured Niastella sp.; assembly: GCA_966211305.1. GTDB lineage: Bacteria > Bacteroidota > Bacteroidia > Chitinophagales > Chitinophagaceae > Niastella. Next base: position 3,985 of record CBIHPC010000124.1, on the reverse strand, counting down.
CCCGGCGTGGTGGTTGATAAGGACGACAATCTTACCTTAGCCGGAAAGAATGGCGTACAGGTATATATCGATGGCCGGCCAACGCCGCTTTCAGGGAAAGACCTGTCAGATTATCTGAGAACCCTGCAGTCTTCGTCTATTGAAGCCATTGAGATCATTACCAACCCTTCTGCCAAATATGATGCGGCCGGTAATGCCGGTATCATCAATATCAGGTTGAAGAAGAATAAATCGTATGGTACCAACGGTTCAATAAATGCAGGTTTCAACCAGGGTATAACACCCAAATACAATGGCGGTTTTTCACTGAACCACCGCAACAAACACGTTAACCTCTTTGGTAACTATAGCTACAATGATAATACCAATGAGAATAATATCAACCTGCGCCGCGAAATACTGGATACCCTGTTCGATCAAAAGTCGAAACTGAACATCGATAACAGGAGCCATAACTTTAAAGCCGGTGCAGATTACTTTCTGAACAGGAGAAGTACGATCGGTATTATGGCCAATGGTTCTTTCTCAGATATGGATATGAATAACTACAGCCGTACCGAGATCTCTTTTATTCCCAATAAGCAGCTTGACAGGGTATTGATCGCCGACAATACGAATGCGAACAAAAAGAACAACATCAACGCGAACCTGAATTACAGGTATGCCGATTCAACCGGTCATGAGCTGAATGTTGACGCCGATTATGGCGCTTACCGCAACAAAAGCGATCAGTACCAGCCAAACGAATACCGCGACCCCAATAACAATTTCCTGTACAGCCGTATATATAATATGTACGCGCCAACGGATATCGATATATACAGTGTAAAGGCCGATTACGAGCAGAACTTTAAAAAAGGGCGTTTAGGCCTCGGCGGTAAAATTTCATTTGTTGAAAGCGACAATGATTTCAACCGCTACGATGTTGACCCTGCATCAGGTATCAAGAACCTGGATGTCTTCCGCAGTAATGATTTTGTTTACAAGGAAAATGTAAATGCAGGATATGTTAACTACAACCGGCAATTCAAAGGGTTTATGATCCAGGCTGGTTTGCGGGTTGAAAATACCCATGCCACCGGCCGCTCACGGGGTATCAAAGACGATAACGGTACCCTTGTAGATTATGATTCTACATTCACCCGTGATTATACCAACCTGTTCCCCAGCGCAGCTATTACTTTAAATAAAAAGCCCATGAGCCAGTGGAGCTTTACATATAGCCGCCGTATCGACAGGCCCAACTACCAGAACCTGAACCCGTTTGAATTTAAACTGGATGAGTATACCTTCCAGAAAGGTAATACCGGTTTGCAGCCGCAGTACACCAATAGCTTTGGTGTTACCCATACCTACAAATACCGGTTAAATACAACGTTGAACTACAGTCACGTGAAAGACATCTTTGCGCAACTGGTTGACGTAACAGAGAAGTCGAAATCATTCATTACCCAAAAGAACCTGGCCAACCAGGATATCGTAAGCCTGAATATCAGTTACCCGTTCCAATACAAATGGTATAGCATCTTTGGTAACCTGAATGCCTACTATTCGCATTACAAAGCCGATCTGGGTGTTGATCGCAAAGTTGACCTCGAGGTATATGCCTTCACCTTCTTTGCACAACAATCTTTCCGTTTGGGTAAGGGGTGGACAGGTGAAATGAGCGGCTGGTATTCATCTCCTTCTATTTGGCAGGGAACCATCAAGAGCAGTAAGATCTGGAGCATAGATGGTGGTATACAGAAAACCATCCTGAAAGGGAACGGAAATATCAAAGCATCTGTAAGCGATATTTTCAGAACATTCAAGTGGAGAGGCACCAGCAATTTTGCCGGTCAAAGTACACTGGCCAGTGGTAATTTCGAAAGCCGTCAGTTGAAGCTGAACTTCACCTACCGGTTCGGTAACAGCCAGGTAAAAGCAGCCCGTCAGCGTAAAACAGGTTTGGAAGAGGAAACCAAACGTGCGGCAGATAGTGGTGGCGGAATAGGCGCTGGAAATCAGAAATAAGTGTAGTCCCGATTTTTTTAAATGTGCCACGCCTTCAGGGTGTGGCACATTTTCTTTTTCCCTACTTTGCAGGCATAGTTTTAAAAACCGTTCACTATGCGTGTATTTGCAGGGTCTTTGTTAATTGTAGCAACATTTTCAGCTTTCGTATACAGTTGTGCGCATAATCCGTATGCCAAAACAAACAAACATTACAAAAAACATGCAAAACAGTTAGCCAAAAGCCTTCGGCCTGTTCCCAATAAACTCTTTCTCGATTCGGCCATCATGCCGGTTTATGCAGTTGGAACCACCAACTTCGACCTGCGTAAACCGAATTTTGTGATCATACATCATACGGCGCAAAATTCCTGCGAGCAAACGTTGAAAACGTTCACCCTTGAACGTACGAAAGTGAGCGCCCATTATGTCATATGTAAAGACGGCACCATACATCATATGCTGAACGATTACCTGCGTGCATGGCAGGCGGGTGTAAGCAGATGGGGTAATTTTACCGATATCAATTCAAGCAGTATAGGTATCGAATTGGATAATAACGGCAATGAAGCGTTTCCCGAAACCCAAATAACCAGTTTAATAAAATTGCTCGATACGCTGAAAAGGAACTACTCAATTCCCCCGGCCAACTTTATTGGTCATGCCGATATTGCACCTGGCCGCAAGGTTGACCCCAGTGCTTTCTTCCCATGGCAAACGCTGGCACACCGGGGTTTTGGTTTGTGGTACGATACTACGGCGGTAGTTGTACCTGATCATTTCAATGCCCCCCAGGCTTTACGCATCATTGGTTATAATATAAAAGATACACTGGCGGCCATCCGGTCATTCAAACTGCATTTTGTGCCGCACGACACCATTGCCAAACGTTCATTGACAGCCGATGACAAAAAGATCCTGTTCGATCTTTCACGCAGGTACCAATAGAACGCGAACGCTGAATACAGAACGCAGAACACAAAACGCAGAATGCTGAACGCAAAACACCAAACGTACAACGCGCAACGCCAAACGCTATGCGCCGTTTTTTGAACCTTCCGAAATTTTTCGGGTAACCCGAAATTCGAAAACCAGCGTTAAGCCTTTAGCGTTCAGCGTAATTCGCCGGCAGGCTCATGATCATCATACTGATCGCGAAGTTTGTGCAATTCCCGTTTCAATTGAGCGATCAGCGTTTGGTGTTTGGGCGAACGAATTAAATTCCTTTGCTCCCGCGCATCGGTTTGCAGATCGTACAACTCCCATTCATTTACGGTATAGAAATATATTAATTTATACCGGGCGCCGCGGATACCCAGGTGCGGTAATACCGAATGGTCTTTGGGATACTCGTAATAATGATAATACAAATAGGGCCGGTTAAGGCCATTTTTCTTTCCTGTAATAACTGGCACCAGGCTTTTGCCCTGCATTTCGGCAGGTACCGGGGTATTCGTAATATCTAAAATGGTAGGCGCAAAATCAATATTCTGCGCCAAAACGGTACTGGTCGTTTTGGGTTTTATATGTTGCGGCCAGCGCATCATCAACGGGGTTTGAAAACTTACTTCGTACATGAACCGTTTATCGAACCAGCCGTTCTCACCCAGATAGAATCCCTGATCGCTGGTGTAAATAACGGCGGTATTATTGGTCAACCCCGATTCATCGAGGTAATTCAACAGCCGGCCCGTATTTTCGTCGATGGATGCCACACAGGCAAGGTAATCCTGCATATACCACTGGTATTTCAACTTTAATAAGGCATTGCCCGTAGGTTTTAACTGTTGTATTTGCCGGCCCCGTTCAGCATATATGGCTTTCATGCGGGTACGATCTGGTTCGGGTATACGATCCATTAAGCCATTGTACCAGGCTATTTCCCCGGCGTCAGGTTTTAATTCGGCAATATCCTGTAAAAAGGAAGGGTCAACTTTGAGGTCGCTGCTTAATTTCATGTCGCGCAAAATGCTCATGGTTTGTATACGCCAGG
>CBIHPC010000123.1:0-16954 GCA_966211305.1 uncultured Niastella sp. | reverse complement strand
GGATCTTCATAATTATACTTTTGATTTTTATTTTTCTATTTATTTTATTCGTCGAATCGTGAATCGTGAATCGTGAATCGTGAATCGTGAATCGTGAATCGTGAATCGTGAATGGCCTCGCGATTATTCAGATTTTACTACGACCTTGCACCGCCAAAAATTTTTGCCGCTTGCCGGTTATTAATTCTCCAGCTTCAATTCCACCGGCTGCCTTTCCTCTCCTTTCACATGATGTAAGGTTTTCGCATTATCGGGCAGCGTAATGAACCTGGTAAGTACTGCGCTTATAAAATACAGGATGGCCAGGATCCAGATGATGCCTTCATTGCCAACCGCGCTATAGAACAAACCAACCAGCGCCGGCCCAACAAATACCGGCAAACCCGCTCCAAGGTTCAGGATCGCAATGGCAGCGCCTTTGTCTTTTTTCACAAGCGATGGCACCAGGGCCGATAAAGGCACATAACCGGCCAGGCAGGCGCCCCATAATACACCAGCCGTTAATACCACTGCAAAATTACCCGGCGCAGCCTGCGGCACATAGTATAACAGCAGCGTGGTGATGGCGCAACCAATGCCGCCAAACCACATAATGGTATTGCGCCAGCCAAGGCGATCGCCCACAAATCCGAAAATGAGATTAAAAATGATATTGCTGGTAAAGATGGTGCCCCAGATCTTCAGCCAGGTTGTAGTATCGAAACCGTGGTTCTCCATATACATGGGCAGAAATACGGGAAATGCAAACTGCGCAGTGGTATTGATGATACGAACAATGCCGCCTAGCAGCACCTTCGGTTCTTCTTTCACGATGGTGAGCCCTTTCATCAGTTCGCGGGCTCTGCTGTTCGCTTCATTTCCGGTTGAATTTGGTTTGAAAGCAGCCCTGTTCAGCACCAGCGCAAAGAAAGCGCCTATACAAACCCAGAATATGGAGCTCCATAACGTATTGATGTACCCCAGGCTGTCGATAGCCCAACTGGAATAGAAAGCGCCCAGCACATTTAACCCACCTGTGAACACAAACCAGAACCAGCCTACGGCGCGGCCCAGTTTTTCCTTCGGGCTTTGATAGGCGATCCAAACCATAAATGAATAAGCGAATAAAGGATAACCAAATCCGCGCAATGCATAGGTTACGATCATAACAGGAAAGTTCAGGTTAACCAGGCCATAACCAACAAACCCGCAGGTTCCGGCAAGGTATAATAACAACCCGGCCAGCATGGTCTTCTTCGGACCGAACCCTTCTGCCAGCACACCCGAGAACCAGGCGGAAACGGCAACGGTGATACCATAAGCGGTGAACAGCGAAGCATTTTGTTCAATGCTCATGCCGCGGCCTTTCAGGTAAGGGCTTAACCAGCCTGTTTCCATTCCATCACCCATCATAAATATGAGAATACCTGCATAGCCCCAAAGGAGCGACATGGGAATGCCGGTTTTATCGGCGAATGAGTTTTTGTTGGCAGCAGTCATTAGAATTAAGATTGTTTATTGAATTATTGTAGCTATCGTTATTAAATATTAGTTACAGGTTACATGTTTCAGGTTGCAGGGTACCAGGTTCAGCGTCTTGGGTTGTCCGGTGCCGCAATCCGAGCTTTAGTTTGGGCTTCCGAAATAAAGCCCTGAAACTTGAAACCTGAAACATGCGGCAGTTCATTATATCAAATAGTTCTTATTTGAAATTTGACTCTCCAGCCGCTTTAAATTTTGTTTAATACCCTAAAATCAACCCGCGATTGTTAATTATTGACAACCGTTACAGCAAAAAAGTACCAGACCTCCTTTAAAAAAGCTGCGTGAATGATGCTATACAGCCTGGAATAGACACTAAAGTAAAGAAAATTCACGCCAATTAAACAAAATTAAATACAAATTAATATTTTTAAACCAAAAATTAAACCTCTTTAAGCACGAAACGATCAGCTGAATATTATTTCTGTTTAAAAATTTAAACCATTTGTAAGCTTTTTACAGAAAACAAATAGCTTTGTGATACATTTCGGAAGTTCGGAATTGCGGGATTTTGAGATTTCAATATGAGCTGCAAATGGTTAAATCCCGAAATCGCCAAATCACTAAATCAGCAATTACAAATGACCATAACAGATCGCCACCAACTCATCATTCAGAAATTACAGGAAAACGGACGGGTAGACATTCAGGAGCTCAGCGAAGAACTGCAGGTTTCGGGCGTTACCATTCGTAAGGACCTGAAACTGCTTGAAGAAAAGAACCTGTTGTTTCGCACCAAGGGCGGTGGTTCTATCAATAACCCATATGCGGCGGAACGCCCCATCAATGAGAAGGAGTTTATAAATGCCGATCAGAAAAAGAAGATCGCAAAGGCCGCGCTCAACCTGTTGGGCAATAACGACAGTATCATCATTGGTTCGGGCACTACTGTTTTTGAACTGGCGCAGGCCCTGTACCCTCCCAAACATTTAACCGTAATAACACCGGCATTACGTGTTGCTTTGGAACTATGCAACCGGCCCAATGTTGACATACTGCAAATAGGGGGATTGATCCATCACAGCTCGGCATCTGCCGCCGGCGCTTTCGGTGAAAGACTGCTGGAAGATATTTCGTGCGGGCTCCTGTTCATGGGCGTTGATGGCATAGAGCCGGAATTCGGATTAAGCATAACCAATCTGGCAGAAGCAAGCCTCGATAAAAAAATGATCTCCGTAGCGCAACAGGTGGTTGTAATGGCCGACAGCACCAAGTTCGGCCGCCGTGGTATTGGCCGCATCTGCGGTCTCGACCAGGTTGATTACATAATTACCGATTCCGGCGCACCCATGGAAAGCATCAGGCAACTGGAAGAGAAGGGCGTAAAAACCATTATCGCGGAATAGTTCACAGTTCTAAGTTTTTGGTTTTGGTTTATCATTGGTCCCCATTGTCTAAACCTTGCTTTATCTTTTTGTGAACCATGTGTCAAAACGGGTACATCACCAATGAAACACACATGCTTCACACATGGTTGACACATGGATTAGTGAATTATTACACTTTTTTCCCAATAGCACAGTTCATTCGTCTTGGATTTGACACATGCTGGTCCCATGTTTGACACATGCCCGTCCCATTTTTTAAAAACCGATTTATTAAAAAGTTATTTTTGTGATGCATATGTCTTATTCTTTAATATAGTTGACATAACCATAAAAAGATCCCCCGATATGTGCCGGGGGATTTTTTCTTTCAGATTTTATATTAATGGCATGAACCGGGTTCAGCCTGCTTTTTCAGCTGAGCTTCCGGCAGCATTATCAGTATTTGTTGTAGAAACAGCCGGTACCGGTTGAACCGCCCCAGGCGCCTCCTCCCCTGCTACCCAGCCTGAAGGCAAATAGCCTTTATACTTTTGCAGTACCGGGTTCATTTTCCTTTGCACCCATTTTGAAATGATCTCAAACACCAAAAAGCCAATGACAATGGAGATCGCCCACTCCATAAAGCTGAACGTTTGCTTATCTACAACCGTTCTTTTTGCGGTGAGTCCCCACAGGTTTTTGAGACTGCGGGTGGTGAAAAAATGCGCAACCAAACGGGTTGAAGCCATTCCAATGGCAAACCCTATAAAATTGCCTATGTAGTTACTGTAAACATATTGCAGGAACTTCTGGCTGGTTTGTTTCATAGCGTAAAGTTTGATGGTACCACAAAATAATACCTTCTGCCCGCAATGGCCAGCATGTGTAAAAAATAACCATTTTACAGCACAACCATTCGGCGATGGCTGAATTCCAGCATTTTCTTCAGTAGTTTCAGGTTCCTGCGGCTGGTATTCCTGATGGCCAGCGCCATAAACGGTGAGATCATTTTTGAAAACGAGCGGGGAATGCCGCGGCTCCAGACGGTCATACAGGTAGTGTGTTCATTGATGGCCTGCCATGCGACAACAGTCTCCATTCGCATACTGTTATTACGTGTTTTCACCACCAGCTTCTGACCGGGAATGATTTCCACAACTTCGGCTACATATCGCTGATGACGGCGCATGATGCGCTCATCGAAAACGATCTTTACGCCGGCCCGTAACGGAGTATCGTGGTTCCATTCAACTGATTCGATATGGGTGCACCAACTGGGGGCATTGCCGGGGTCTGAAACATATTCGGCCACTATTTCCTTAGGGAGATTGATGATAATCTCGGTTCTTACGTCTACCATTATTTAATACGGTCTAAATAAATAATTCCTTTACCGGGGGTCGGATGCGGCTTTCAAAATTCAATCGGAGATATCAATGCAGAATTGGAGGGCCAAATATAAATGTTTAAACAACACTAACCTCAATTATTGCCCGATTGCTGAAAGGTTCATGGTTTTTGGGGAACGTGAAACGGCAAACGTGAAACGTGAAAATACGTTCCGTCCTCGCTAACATTTTTAAATCACCGATTACTCAGCCCTTTGCACAGAGGATCCTCTATCAACTTCAACAACCTTCCAACCTCTCGCCTATCACCCTGAAATTCACCAACTTACCGGCAAACAATTACATATAGGAAAGCAATAACAATAAACTTTTTATTTTTACCGAATGGACTATTTCAAAAGCCTGCTAAACCTGCTGAAAACCGAACGGGAAGAGGACCGGGAATTATACCTGAAATCAAAACAAACTACATCTGTTGCTCAACGCAGGGCCAATGGGCTTACCTGGTATCCTATTGCCATCCGCGACCAGGAAATGAGCCGCGGCGATTATCTTACCGTTGAAGTAGAACGCACCACCCATCACGATCTCATTCACCAGCTCCGTTTCGGGATGCCGGCGGTACTTTTTTCAAACCACGATGCAGAAAACAATAAAATAGAAGGCACCATCACATTTGTGAATGGGAACAGGTTGAAAATAACCCTGCGCACCGATGAACTGCCCGATTGGGCCGGCGATGGCAAACTGGGCATCGATCTGTTGTTCGATGAAAACAGCTACGATGAAATGCAGAACGCCTGCAAACTGGCGTCGGCAGTGGCTGAAAAAACTACAGAAGGCAGACTGGTACAAATTCTTACAGGAAATAAAGCGCCTTCTTTTGAAACGATTCACGGCTGGGAACCGGGCCGCGGTTTAAATACATCGCAACAGGCGGCGGTTACAAAGATCCTTGAGGCAAACGACCTGGCCATTGTTCACGGTCCGCCGGGAACCGGTAAAACCACTACCCTTGTGCAGGCCATCAAAGCCATGATCAAAAAAGATAACAAACAGATCCTGGTTGTTGCGCCCAGCAATACCGCTGTTGACCTGCTGAGCGAAAAATTAAGCGATGAAGGACTGAACGTTTTACGCGTTGGTAATCCCGCCCGCGTTTCGGAACGGTTGCTGTCGCTGACGCTCGATTATAAAATGGCCGGGCACAGCCATACAAAAGAAATAAAACGCCTGAAAAAACAGGCGGCCGCTTTTCTCGATATGGCGCATAAGTATAAACGCCATTTCGGCAAGGCCGAACGCGATCAGCGCAAGGCCCTGTTTACCGAAGCGCGCAACATCATGAAGGAGGTTGACAATTCTGAACAATATATTATCAATGACCTCGTAGCCAAAGCGCAGGTAATAACCGCCACGCTGGTAGGCGCCAATCATTATACGGTAAGAAACCTGAAATTCAATACCGTGGTGATCGATGAAGCCGGACAGGCACTTGAGCCTGCCTGCTGGATCCCCATATTAAAAGCGCAGAAAGTGGTACTGGCCGGCGATCACTGCCAGTTACCGCCAACCGTAAAAAGCGCCGAAGCGGCCAGGAACGGCCTGGCCACTACATTGCTTGAAAAATGTGTAAAGCTGCATCCTGAGGCGGTTGTATTGCTGGAAGAACAGTACCGCATGAACGAAATGATCATGGGTTATTCCTCTTCTACGTTTTATGACGACCGCCTGAAAGCACATGCTTCCGTAGCCAGGCATGTATTGTTCAATAATGATAATCCGCTCGTGTTCGTAGATACCGCAGGTTGTGGTTTCGATGAAAAAACGGAGCAGACAAGCACCTACAATCCGGAAGAAGCGGCTTTTTTGTTCAGGCATCTTACCCAGCTGGTATCGGCGCTTGACAGCCATTACAAACCCGACAATTTTCCCAGCATTGCCATTATTTCGCCGTACAAGCAACAGATCGATACACTGAAGGAACAATTCCAGAGCTCACCGGCGTTGCAGGTGTACGAACATAAGATCGCCATCAATACTATCGACAGCTTCCAGGGCCAGGAGCGCGATATTGTTTATATCAGCATGACGCGCAGCAATGCCGATAGCCGCATAGGATTCTTAAGCGATATCCGCCGCATGAACGTAGCCATGACGCGGGCACGAAAAAAACTCGTGATCATCGGCGACAGCGCTACCCTTTCGCAATTCGATTTCTATTCCAATTTTATTACCTGGGCGCAGGACCGGAATGCGTATCAGAGCGCGTGGGAATTTGCGGAGTAGTTAAAAGCTGCAAGCTTCAAGCCGTAAGCTGCTAGCAAAAACAGCCGAAAGGCTAAAACAGAAAATCAAAAGCAATATAGTTACAAGCAAAATGCCGGTGAAAAAAGTTGCAGTAGGTTGTAGTTGCAGCGGTATTATGATCATGAATATAATCAGTCATCCAACTTCTTGGACTCCTGTATTGCTTGTAGCTGTAGCGCGCAGCTTGTAGCTGTATTACAGCTTGTCGCTTTCAACTTCGCTTTCCAGATACCGCTTCGCCTGCATATTGTAAAGCGCGGCATACTGTTTATCCAGTTGTATCAGTTCTTTATGCGAACCCATTTCAGCAATACGGCCGTGTTCCATCAGGATGATCTTATCGGCATTCTTCACCGTACTGAAGCGATGTGAAATAAGAATGACCGTTTTACCTTCCATGTTCTTCTCAAGCGTTGTAAAGATCCTTTCTTCCGTTACCGCGTCGATGGATGCCGTAGGTTCATCGAGAATGGTTACGGCAGCATTGCGATAGAACATGCGCGCCACTGCCAGCCGCTGGTGCTGTCCCTTCGAGAGATCGATACCACCGGCAAAGTCTTTCCAGATCAACTGATCATAATCTTTGATAAAATCATCGGCGCCGGAATTCCGGGCGGCCTGCAGCAACTGCGCATCTTTATCATATTGCGGGGCGCCATTCTCTTCTATTCTGCCCACACTGATAGATTCGCGAATGGTGAGGTTATAAACCGGGAAATCCTGAAACAGGATACCCAATGCGCTTTGCCAGTTATCAAGTTTGATGTCTTTCAGGTTAATGCCGTTTATAAAAATATTCCCTTCGGTAGGATCATAAATACGGCAAAGCAGTTTAATGAGTGTGGTCTTACCGGAACCATTTACCCCTACGATGGCTATTTTTTCACCGGGCTTAATGGTAAAACTAAGGTCACGTAACACCCAGGGCGTTTCACCTTCCTCGGCCGGGTATCGAAATGAAACCCGGTCGAATGCTATCAGCGGCGGTTGTTTATTGTCGATAACCACCCCATTATCTTTTGAAACGATCCGCGGTTCTATATCGAACAGCTCGAACCAGCGGGCGGCATACCGCGATGCTTCTTCCGCAACGGAAATACTTTCAATATAGCCGTTAACGGTTTGGTAGAACCGCGTATAGGTACTGAACGCAAGTAACAAGCCGCCAACGGCAATACCGCCAGACAGTGCTTCCCTTGTCATTAATGCAATAGCGGCAAACAGGAACAACAAATACCAAAGGCTCATAATGCTGTAGGAAATGGCTTTCTTCCGCTCGGCCCTGATGATCTTATTATTGAAATCCTCCTTCTTTTCTTTTATCTGCGCTTTTAACCAACCCTGCAATTTCAGCAATATAACATCAACCGCTTTTTGCAGTTCTTCGAAATGCGATATGCGGTTCCGGATAAGCCGTTGATCGTTTATAGAGAAACGGCGGATGCGGAACACTTCCATGCTGTACTTATTGTAAAAGAAATACACGGGCGCAGCAGCCAGAACGGCAAATACAACCAGCCAGTAATTCAGCGACCACAAAATGGTAATGGAAGTTATAATACTGGCAAAATTATGTGATGAATTGAAAAAGAAATCCTGCAGGCCCAGCACACTACCGGTACCCCACTCCTGCGCGCTGCGTAATAAATTCTGGTAAGAACTGCTTTCAATGGTACCGATATCGAGTTTCCCCTGCCGTTCAATCTTATACAGGTCGAGGTTCAGTGCTTGCTGCATGCGGAAGATCATGCGATAATGCCCACCGAGGTTGCCAACAAAAAGCGGCACCAGGAACGATAAACCCAACAACACCGACGACCGTACCAGGTCGCTTGTTTTTCCAATGCCCTGTTTTATTTTAATGATCTCATCGACAATAGATGCAAAACTGGTGAACTGCAGATACACAACAGCACCGCTGAAAATATTGACCAGGATGAGGATGATCAGGAGTTTCCTGTTGGTGCGCCATGCAAATCCTATTGATTTGATGGCGATAGTGAACATATTCTGGTTGTTATTCTTCATTCATTACTATTAGTGGGTTCAGAGAGCAACAAAATACACCAAAAAAAGTTCACCCGGGGCAAAAAGGGGTGTCACACTTCGAATGTGTGGCACCCTAATGTTAAAACCGGAAAATTTATTTGGAACATTCGTTCCGTTATCTATACATTTGTACCGGAATGATCATTCCGGTATTATTCAAGTCAAACAATTCTCAATCTATCAACAATGAGTCGTTTAAAAAACAAAACCGCCCTTATTACCGGCGGCAACAGCGGAATTGGCTTAGCCACCGCCAAAGAATTCCTTGAACAGGGCGCCAATGTTATCATTACCGGCCGCAGCGCGGCAGCGCTTGAAAAGGCTAAGAAGGAACTAAACGGGCAGGTACACACCATTTTGTCGAACGCCGGTAACCTGAACGATATTCGCAGCCTCGCCAAAGAAGTACAACAGATCACGCCACATCTCGATGTAGTATTTGTAAACGCCGGCATAGGAAAGTTCGCACCGGTTGAAGCAGTAACTGAAGAACATTTTGACGAGCAGTTCAACACCAACGTAAAAGGCGCCTTCTTCACCATTCAGCAATTATTGCCGTTGATCAAAGACGGCGGTTCCATCATTCTCAATACTTCGGTAGCGGCACACATGGGTATGGCCAGTTCTTCCATTTATTCAGCAACAAAAGCCGCGCTGCTCAACCTGGCGCGTACATTATCGACAGAACTATTGCCCCGGAAGATCAGGGTAAATGCCATCAGTCCCGGTCCCATCGCTACGCCTATTTTAGATAAAACCGGATTAACAGCCGAACAGGTTGAAGGCTTTAAATCGTCTATTCAAACACAGGTGCCTATCGGCCGTATGGGCGATCCATCTGAAATTGCCAAAGTGGCTACCTTCTTCGCTTCTGATGATTCCTCGTTCGTACTGGGTACCGAGCTCATTGCCGATGGGGGAATGGTAACTTTATAAAATTTGTGGTAATTTTGGAACGGGAATTCCAAATTAACGCAATGCCTAAGACAAAACAGTTTGACGAAACGGATGTGCTGGTAAAAGCCAGGGAGATTTTTAGTGTAAAAGGATACAACGGTACTTCGATGGACGACCTGGTTCACGCCACCGGTTTAAGCCGTTCGAGCATCTACGATACTTTCGGTGATAAACATGGCCTGTTTTTGAAAAGCCTGAGCCATTATTGCACTACGCAGGGAAATGAATTGCAAAACCAATGCGCCAAAACCGACAGTCCGAAGAAAAAGATCCGCGCCATTTTTGATTATACCTTAAAAGGCATCCTGGCCGATAAAGAGCGGAAGGGTTGCCTGATGGTGAATATGAGCATGGAACTGAACGCGGTTGACAAAGAGGTGGCGGCTATCTCCCTTGCGAACATGGAAGATATGGAGCAAACGTTCAGCGCACTGGTGAAAGAAGGCCAGGCCAAAGGGGAAATCCCGAAAAAGTTCTCTCCGAAAGCATTGGGCCGGTTGTTGTACAGCAATTTAATGGGGCTTCGTGTAAGCGGTATGAACCGTCCCGAACCGGAGGCACTGAAGGAGATCGTTAAACTCGCACTTTCGATACTTGATGAGTAACGCGGAACGCCAAACGCGGAATGCATAATGCCAAACGCTTAACGCTGAAGACACCTGCCAGGGAACTTCCGTTAAGCGTTTCTGCTTTACCCTTTATGCCTTTATGCCTCGTTGCCTATATGCCTTGTTGCCCTTATTTATCAAATTCCACCTTCACCGTACACCCCTCTCCCGGCGCTGCCTGAATATCAACCTTTCCATTGAATACGTCGGCGCGGTTGATGATATTGTTAAACCCAATACCCTTTCGTTTGGTAGCAGGGTCGAACCCTTTGCCATTATCGCTGATCGTGAGGATGATCTTTTTTTCTTCCTCTTTTATGGTGATGCCGATCTTATTGGCTTCGGCATATTTAAGAATATTTGTCAATTGTTCCTGTACAATACGGTAAATGGTAAGCTTTAACCCGTAATCGAGTTTAGTTTCGTCGATACCGCCATGATTGAAACATACTTCAATCTTTTGCGCCCATTTAATATCACCGATCATATCATTGATGGTTTCGATGATACCGAGGTCGGCGGCGCTGGGCGACACCAGTGATTTCGACAGCTTGCGAATTTCCTCGATGGCCATATGAATATGCTCCGCCGCCTTATTGGTGAACAACTCCCGCTCATCGCCTTCCAGGAATGGCGATGAAAGGAACAACTTGGCCGAAGCGAGGATCTGGTTCACATTATCGTGCAGCTCCTTTCCTATTTCCGACCGTTCATACTCCTGCGTATTGATGGTTGCTCGGGCGATCTGGCGCTGATGGTTAACTCTTTCTTCCATCATTCTCGCTTCCTGCTGGCGTAATTGTTCTTCAGCCTGTTTCTGATTGGTGATATCATGCACTATGCCCACCAGTTTTTCAGGTTCGCCCAAATGATTTTTGAGCAATTGTCCCTGCGAATGTATAATGCGAATGGTGCCATCGGGCCGAAGGATCCGGTGCTCCAGATCAAAATCGCCATTACCGCCAACCGTATTCCGTATGTTTTTAAGTACATACTCGCTGTCGTCGGGATGAATGAAGACTACCTGCTGCTCGATACCGGGGTTCGACAAATTTTTATCCCGGCCATAAATATGATACATCTCATCTGACCAGATGGTTTCCCCCGTTTTCAAATTGGTTTCCCAACTGCCCAAACCGGCGATCCGTTCGGCCTGCTGCAACAATCGCTGGTTATGCACTATCTGTTCTTCCGATTTCCTGCGTTCGGTACTATCGATGCCGATGGCAAAATAACCGGTTACCTTTCCTTTATTATCAAACTGCGGTTGTGCCTGCATGGTAACCCAAACCTTGCGGCCCGATTTGGTATAGATCAGCAATTCGGTATCGAAAGTGCGGCCTACCCTTTTGTTCTCCAGTAATTTTCTTACGGCTTCCATATCCGTTTCTTCCCCGTATAAAAAATCTTCGGGCCGTTTGCCTACCGCTTCATTGAAGGTATATTCCGTAACCATCGTAAATGCCGCATTGATCCATTGTATCCTCCGGTCGATATCTGTGATGACGATGGGACTGATCGTTTCGCGGGCTATATGAGAAAGCTTTTTCAGCTCTTCTTCGGTCTTTTTCCTGTCTGAAATATCGCGCAGGATGGTGCTCATCCTGTCTTCCCCGTTCAGGTCTTTAAAATAAACGGAAGAAAATTCACACGGGAAAAACTCGCCGTTCTTTTTAATACCTGTCAGCTCGCCCTGCACAAAGCCTTTTGTTATGCGGTCTTCCACCATCTGGATCAGTTCAGGGGTATGAAGCGCTACATCCTGGCGTCGTAGTTTTATGAATTCTTCTTCCGTATACCCAAACAATTCGCAGGCTTTGCTATTCACTTCAAGGATGCTGCCATCGGGTATACCCAGTATAAAAGCATACAGGCTGCTGTTGGCAATGGCCCGGTACTTTGCCTGTCCCAGGTAGATCATTTGCTCAGCCTGTTTATGGTTGGTTATGTCCTGGAACGTACCCACCAGCTGAATGGTCCTGTTGAACAATTGTTTTGGCCTGCCAATAGTGCGGATCCATTTTACCGGGGTACTGCATCTGCTGCAATCGAGCTCCAGATTGAACGGAATTCCCCGCGTTACCGCCAGTTGTACGGCCTGTTTAAATTGCAGGTAAGCGTCATTACCTACAAAAGAAAGAATATCTTCCCACGTTATGCCGTTGTATTTAGGTATATCAAGCAGTTTATATAATCCCTCCGTGCACGAGAGCCGGTTGGTTTGCACATCGAGTTGCCAGCCGCCAATACCTGTGGCCAGTTCGGTTTCCTCGAGCAGGTGTTTATAATTATTGGTTTCGGTAACATCGGTAATGCAAACCATCATATACCGGGTGCCATCGGGCTCGGTAATAACCGTTAACTGGCAGTTTGCGCCGAAGATGTGCCCGTCTTTTCGTTGAATGGGAAATTCGGCCACCGTTTGTTTGGGCACGGGCGACGACATGGCCGAGTTGAAGGTGTACAGGGTAAAATCGCGTTGTATTTCCGGCACAATGGTTAAGAAATATTTACCTATCAGCTCCCTGCGTTCGTAACCGATCATGCGGCAATAACTCTCATTCATATCTACAAAAAGGCCTTCGCTGTCAACCACCAGTATACCAACTTCCAGCGCATTGAAAACCGAGTTGAACACCGGGTTGGCCGCACTGGCTACCGCAGGACATTTGTCCCGTCTTGATTTGGAATGTATTCGCATATCAACCTTTTTACCAACTTATCAGATAACCGCTACACAGCCGGTGGTCCCCGTCAAATGACAGCCGCGGCACGGTTACGCAATAATTATTAGCGTAATAATTTAATGTTCAATATATCACCAGGTACCAGTAATGGAATGTTTTGTAAAGGGACAGGTCAATGAATTCATTCCCGTGTACAGCGGGAAGAGGCAGGGATAATTAAATAATTGATTAGTGGATGATTAGTGGGTAGAGTAATTCACCATGAATGGTGAGGGTAGATAAATTTACAATTTTATTTAATAAATAGCTGGAATTTATTGTGTCCGCAGATGGTTTTCTGTTGCTCAATAGGGGTTTAGCAAAATTTATTGGCTCAGATCAGTTTTTCGATAAAAAAAGGTGAGCCATTCCGGCGGGTGCAATGTCAACATGCTGGCCAGGGCGACCGCCCAAAAAAAATGGACAAGCCATTTTTAATGACTTGTCCGCACTAAGTATATTGTTACAACCAGGAACTGTTATTTCGTAACGTCCTTAATTTTTGCTTTTCCGAATTCTTCGGCCAGTTCATTTAACCGGGCCGCTGAAGTGGTTACCGGCCCCTGATCAAAAACGATGCGGTAAACAAAACGTACCGATTCGCCTTTTTTAAGTTGCAGGTTTTTAGCCGATTTACCGCCGGTAAATACTTTTTCACCAAGCGGGTTGGCAGCAAACAATCCATATCCCCTGGCATGCCAGAAGGTAGGGTAATTGATGTTACCGGGATGATCGATGATGGAAACGCTGATCGAATCGTTCTTCATTTTACCATACATCTTACACCACACCGCTCTTGTGCTCCAGACGCTGTCGCCTTCCTTGCCGGCGCTGGTAATATAATTACCGGTTGCCACCGCATCGGTATTGGCTTTAACTACGGTTACGTTTCCTTTATCGTCGGTAAACACGCCGTCTTTTTTACTGGAGATCTGTAATTCATGCGCTACCCGTAAACCCAGCAAACCGTCTTTTGCATCGGTGAACAACACCGGTGTATTGGCGGTGAGGGTGGTTATACGGTCAACGATGCGCTGTGTGCCGGTACCGCTGAATTCATACTGCGTGGTTTCTTCAAGCAGGATGTTGTTTTTCCAGTCGACCCAGTTGGCATGATAGGCCAGTACGCCTTTGGCGCCATCTTCTTTTTTAATGATGCGGTCGGTTTTGATCGATCCGTACATACTCTTTTTTGAGGCCGGGATGGCAAATGAATTATTCCAGAAATCGAGGCCATTTACATTTTCAAAATTCAGCCACAAGCCAAGATGATGCGGGTGATCGGTAGGTTCGCCGGCCAAAGGGAACATGGGGTAACCACGCGTGAGCATGGCGCCATTGGCCGAAAAGATGGGGTACAATACCGGTTTGGCTAATGAATCGGGATAAATAAAACGGGTAAACAGGTTGGAACCGATAAAAACGTTGATGGTGTTCTGGTCTTTCTCCTGCACCAGTTTAACCGTTTCTTTCTTCTGGGCAAAGGATATTGAACTTATAAAGCAACCGGCTGCCCAACAAAAGATCTGTTTCATAAAGGTTATGTATGGTTTTTACTTTATTGAAAAACCTGTCACACCCGGAGATGCGACAGGTTATTTTCAATTATATATTCAAACTTACTACTTATAACTTATTACTTTTAACTTAATACTTAAATACCTTTCCACCTACTATTACCTCCTGCGTTTTTTCATCGAAGGTCGCCTTCAACCCGGTGCGGGCAGCCGCCGTGGTCATAATACAGGCAATGGAGTGATTATACCCTGCTTCAACCGGCGCATTTGGTTGTTTGCGGCTACGGATGCATTCCATCCAGTTGCGAACGTGGTTGCTGGTTAGTTTGTCGCCGCCGGTATTGGCGCTGGCAACAACCGCTTCCACCTGTGAAAGGCTTTGCTCGGGCAGCAGATTGGGCTGCATACCCATATCATCGGCGTGTCTTTTGGTTAAACCGCCTTTGGGCGATACGGTATTGGTGATCAGGTTCAGCTCACCGCCATTTGAGTAATACACTTCAGAAGGTTTTTCATCGCCATTGTGCATACGGCTGCCGAATACCACCTGGAATCCGCTTGACTGATCGTTCAACGGACCATAATCGAAAACAGCCGTAAGCGTATCCCAGTTCCTTCTGCCGTCTTTCCACATATAAATTCCGCCATTGGCCACTACACTGCGCGGATGGGCAATACCGCTGAACCAGTGCACGGTGTCGATCTGGTGGCTCATCCACTGACCGGGCAGTCCCGATGAATACGGCCAGAACAGGCGATACTCGAGGTACTTGCGCGGATCGAATGCTTCGAACGGACGGTTCATGAGATAACGTTTCCAGTCGGTATCCTCTTCTTTTAATTGCGGTAATAAAGCGGGACGGCGCCAGCGGCCGGGCTGGTTTACATTCCAGGTAAGCTCTACCATGGTTATGGGACCGAACTTGCCCGATTTGATAAATTCATTGGCTGCATGATAGTTGCTGCCGCTTCTGCGTTGTGAACCTATTTGAATAATACGGTCAGAACCTTTCACGGCTTTCAACGCAGCGCGATTGTCTTCCATGGTTTCGGCAAACGGCTTTTCAACGTATGCATCGCAGCCGGCTTTTACCGCTTCGATCGTATGCAGGGCATGTTGAAAATCGGCGGTACTGATGAATACGGCATCTACCAGCTTTTTGCTGTATAATTCTTCGTTGTTGCGGCACGCTACAATATCGTGGCCCATTTTTTCTTTCCATTGGGCGGCGCCTTCTTCCCTTCTTTTCTTCCAGATATCGGATACCGCAACTATATCAAAATTCAGTTCCTTGTAATGGTTCATAAAACAGGGCATATGCGAACTGCGGTGGCGGTCTGAAAAACCAACTACGCCTACCCGTACCCTGTCGTTTGAACCTACGATCCTTCTATAACTTTGTGCAGAAAAACCGGCTTGTGCAGCTAGAATACTGGCTCCGGCCATGGTGGTTTGCTGAATAAACCGGCGACGAGAATTTTTCATATCGGCATTTATAATTTGGTTGATTGAGAGTGTTTAAAATTAAGGAGAACAATGGCAATTTTTACATTAAAAAAGAAGAAGTATATATTAATGAGTTTTATGACAGAATAGCTTAATACCCCCCCCGGTCCGCCAACTGGCGGAAGGAAAAGCGAACAGTTTACAGAGATGTAATAATTAAGTTGAAGGTTGCATGGAGAGGGGCCGGGGGGGGAGGTTGCAGGTTACAGGGAAATCTATCGAAAAGCGACTTATTGATTATTATTGACAACGTTGGCTGTACAGCAACACAGATGCCGGGTACCGGTTGCCGGCTGCGGGGCATCGGTCTTGTTTCGTCTTTTGAGGTGAGGACTAGCCGTATTGGTTTTCCGCTTTTTGCCTTGTTGCCTTTTTGCCTCGTTGCCTTTTTGCCTTTTTCTACTGAAACTGCAACGCAAAATATTCCAACGGCGTGGTACCGCTGTTCTTGAGTGCATGCAGGTGTCCCGATGAAAAGAAGATAAGATCGCCAGGTTCGGCTTTTTGTGTTCCATCGCCCAGCAGCACCAGCGCGGTTCCTTTCCTTAAAAGAATGATCTCTTCCTGTGTATGTTTGTGCGGACTATGACTGATCTGTCCGGCATTCAGTGAAGTAATGTGCAGTTCCATTTTTTGAAACGCGGCGGTAAAGCGGTCGAACACTTCGCGCCGTTCGCCTTTGTCGTTTTGCGTAACGCTCCAGTTTTCCCAATCGCCGGTAAAAGAACCGCCGGCGCCTTTACCGCGTTCGGCATTGATGGGCGTTTTTGTTTTGAACCGGATGGTGTAATATACGGTGAGCGCCTTGCCCGTATTTTCGAAAGTATGGGTATCGCCGGGCATAATGAGCGCAACGCCGCCCGGCCCTATAATGTTGGTATTGGTGCCTGCAGTTACTTTTAAGTTTCCTTCTTTAACTATGATGAGCTCTTCGGCATTGGCATGCGCCAGCGGGGAATGCGGCGTTTTACCGGGGTCAAGTTCCACCACCCTCATTTCGAGGTTGGCTAATGTGGCTGTAGGACCGTTTGCCATTTTCATAAAGTATGAGCTGGTGTCTTTTTCAACAATAAGATCGTTCCAGGCAAATACTTTCGAGGTTA
>CBIHPC010000122.1:0-17028 GCA_966211305.1 uncultured Niastella sp. | reverse complement strand
CAATAACCTGAACAATACGGTGATCAAAGCGGGCGGTTATGTGTCGGCGAACATCCGGTTGTTCAAACATGATCTGTTATTTATCAATTTCGAGCATGGTTATTTACCCGGTAATAAACATGGGCTTGTTCGCAATGAAATGGGCACTATTCAATTTGTAAAGACTTTTAATTTTCGATAAAATGACAATGAAACTAAAACTATTGCTGGTTACCGGTTTGCTGATGGGGTGGGGCCTGCAGGCGCAGGTTGTTGTATCCTTGCAACTGCCTCCATTGGGCCTTACCATAAAACCGCAGTTATGGAATATGTCGTTGATCAATACAACAGGCGCTGCCATGACGGTGGAACTGCAAATGGTAATGACGGATGCCGGAACCGGTCAAACGGTACTGAGCGCAGGCACACCCACCTTCCTGTTGCCTTCCGGGGCCAAAGTGATCAATGCAGCTTTAGTAGCGCCCATCACGTATACAGCAGGCGCCGGATATACCATCGATGCCAGTCCCAATGGTTTTTTACCGGTTGGGGTATATAATATATGTTATACCGTTACGCGGTGGACGAACGACATCTCTGAACAGATAGCTGATGAATGTATAACCGCGGAGGTAGAGCCAATTAGTCCGCCCCAACTAATACAACCGGCCGACAGCGATCTTGTGCTGCCGCGGCGTCCTTTCTTTACCTGGCTGCCGCCTACGCCTTATAATACGTTCAGCAATTTGTTGTACGACTGGGTGTTGGTTGAAGTACAACCAACTCAAAGTGCAGCGGATGCCATTCAGCAGAACATACCGGTGCTGTTGCAATCGAATATTTCATTTACCAGCCTGCAATACCCGTTGTCGATGCCTGAGCTCGATACCAATAAAATTTATGCATGGCGGGTAACGGCGAAGAATAATTTGTCGCCCATTGCCAACAGCGAAGTGTGGAGTTTCAGCATGCAAAAATTCACCCGCGATACCGTTCAGGCGTCTGACAAAGGGTATTATGCGCAATTGCGCCGGGAGCAGGATGCTTCTTATGTTATTTCGGGCAACATATTGCGGTTTGTATACCGGCATGAAATAAACAGTAATTCGGTACAGATAAAAGTAACCGATATCGGTAATACCGCCCATCAGCCGGTACAACTGGATTCGGCAAACTTGTCAGTAAAGTATGGCGTCAATTATGTAGACCTCGATCTGACCGGTAAAGGACTGGCCGACCGTCACCTGTATTTGCTCGATATTGCCAACGACCGCAATGAGCATGGGTTCCTCAAATTCGAATACAGACAGCAGCAGCAATAACATCGGAATATAACAGTAGAAAATAAATTAATAATGTTACAGACATTAGCCCGTAAGCCTAAATCTATTGCCTGGTTTTTCGTAACCCTGTTCTATCTGCAACTGGTTTTGATACCGGTTGTAACCAGGGCAAATGCAAGGCCGTTACCCAAAACTATTCAGTCTTATAAGACCGGCCGCCAGCTGTTCGATAAAAACGAAAACAGCAAAGCGCTGGAAGAACCGGCGATAAACAGGCAGGCCGTTGAGTTGAAAAATCCGGCCCATGTAAAAGGCATTGCTACCACCGGTCCTACACAACCCGAGATGCAAAGCTTTCTATCGGTGAATGGGAACAACCTGGTTGATCCGTTTTCAGGTGATTTTTCCTATAATATTCCTTTATTGGATGTGGGCGGTTACCCGGTGAACCTGCATTACCAGAGTGGTATCACTATGGACCAGGAAGCCAGTTGGGTAGGGTTGGGCTGGAATATTAATCCGGGTGTCATTTCGCGAAATATGCGCGGGCTGCCCGATGATTTCCAGGGGGAAGCGGATATTGTAGAGAAAACCACTGCCATGAAGCCCAATACCACCACGGGGATCACTATTGGTGGTAATATGGAATTGTTAGGAGCCTCAAAGACAACTGTGCCTTCGCCCGGCGATACGGTTAAAGGCCGCACAGGTACACTGGGTGCTTCATTGGGTATTTTTCATAACACCTATAAAGGCTGGGGCTCTGAGTTCGGCCTGAACGCCAATATAAACGCAGGGAAAGTTGGAAAGGGAACACTTACTGCCGGGTTATCCATTACCAATAATTCACAGGATGGGCTCGATGTTAGTCCTTCCATTTCTTTAAATCTTGCCAAGGAAGCGGCTAAGTCGAAGGGCGATATTACCATCGGTACCAATTATAATTCGCGAACCGGTATACAGAACCTGCAAATAACAGGGCAGATGAAACGGTCAGATAACGACCGTAAAAAATTCAGTGGTTCGCATGCGGTTGGGATCAGTTTTGCAAAGCCTTCCTATACACCAACCATCAACGTTCCTTATACCACCAATGCTTATTCAATTACGGCAAAAGTGGGTTCAGAGCTTTGGGGTTTTCATCCCAACGGTTATATCAGGGGATATACTTCAAAACAGGAGATTGAAACGGCCGACAGAACCTCGCGGCTACCGGTTTATGGCTACCTGTATTATGAAAAGGCGGGTAACAACCGGAATGTATTGCTTGACTTCAACCGGGAAAAAGATGTGCCTTTTACTGATAACAGTCCGCACATTGCGGTACCGATCTATACCTATGATACATGGTCTATATCCGGTGAAGGTACCGGCGGCATGTTCAGGGCTTACCGCGGCGATATAGGGTATGTTTTTGATCATACGTTAAGTACCAAAAGCAACAGTAGTAAGTTTTCTCTCGATCTTGGTTTTGGTAATATTTTTCATGCCGGCGTTGATTTTAATGGCGTATATGCGGTGAGTAAGAACAGGCCATGGGAAGCAGATAACAATTTTACCACGGTTATTCCCTTTAAACAACAGGCAGGGAAATTCGAAAACGTATATTTTAAAAACCCGGGCGAAAAAACGGCTGTGAATAAACGATACCTGCAGGCAATCGGCAACGATTCCCTGATGCGGGTAAGTTTGTATGCCCATGGTAAAAATTCACCGCAGGTAATGACCACCAGGCTGGCCACACTGTTCAAAGATGCGAAACCGGTAGCAACGAGGTTATTCGATGATAAAGCATTTCGTTCGGAACGCGATAAAAGAACCCAGGTAATTTCTTATCTGAATGCGCAGGAAGCGGCGCATGGCGGGTTAGATAAAAAGATCAGGACTTATGCGGTCAATTCCTTTCCTAACGGTACCTGTTATAATAATTATGTGGATATGCCACGGGTTGATCCCGACAAAAAAGCGCATCATCTTTCCGAGATTTCGGTACTGAATGCGGATGGCAGGCGGTATATCTATGGTGTGCCGGTATATAATAAAAAACAAACGGAAGCAACCATGTCTACCGATACGGCTACGGATAAGGCCAGCGGTCTGGTTAAGTACGATTCTATGCCAAGGGGTACTGGCACTATTGGCAATTCCGTTGACAACGGCAAGGGAAAGGATGGCTATTATAACCGGGAAGAAATGTCGGCCTATGCGCACTCATTTTTGTTGAGCGGCATCTTGTCATCAGACTATGTTGATATAACCGGCGATGGTATTACCAATGATGATTACGGCGATGCCGTGAAATTCAACTACAGCCAGGTATATTCAACCAATGACCCCTATAAATGGCGGGCGCCTTTTGAAAAGTACACTGCATTTTATAATGAGGGCTTGAAAACAGACAGCCGCGATGAAAAGGGCAGTTTTACCTACGGGGAAAGAGAAGTGTGGTATCTGAATTCCGTTGAATCGAAAACCATGATCGCCACCTTTGTGTTGGATACAGATTCATTACGGCAGGATGGATATGGCGTGGAAGGTGAAGAAGGCGGGATAGAGGTAAACCGCAGGTTATACCGGTTGAAACAGATCAACCTGTATACAAAAGCCGATTACCTGAAAAACGGCGGGGCGGCCAAACCAATAAAGACTGTTCATTTTGCATACAGTTATGAGCTATGTAAAGGCAATGCCGGTTCGCTTGCAGGAAAGGGTAAACTCACCCTTAAAAAGGTATGGTTCGAGTATAATGGCAACAGTAAGGGCAAACGTAACCCGTACATCTTTACATACAACGCGGTCAATCCCGACTATAATTCGAAATCGGTTGATCGTTGGGGAAACTATAAGAATAGCAGCGATAACCCGGGTAGTGCCGGCAAAGCGCTCACCAATGCCGATTATCCGTATGCATTGCAAAAAGGCGTTAAGAGCTGGGATGCCGACAGTGCCGCTAAATATGCGGCGCCCTGGACCTTATCGGCGATCAAGCTGCCTTCAGGCGCCCGCATGGAAGTGACCTACGAGTCGGATGATTATGCTTATGTACAGAACCGCCGCGCCATGCAGTTATTTTCGATTGCGGGTTTTGGCAGCAATGAAAATTCGGTATTCCCACGTCTTTATCCCTCTTTTGGATCTGGCGATGATTACCATTATGTATTTGTCAATGTTCCGGATGCGGTGAATAATCCGGAGGAAATAAAACGTAAATACCTTGAGGGTGTAACGAAATTATTTTTCAAACTGGCGGTGAGCGTTCCCGGCGATAAGTGGGGAAAGGGCTATGAGATCGTTCCGGTGTATACCGATATAGAGAGCTATGGGGTGAAAAGCGGCAGCGATAATAAAACCATATGGATAAAGGTTAAACCCGTAAAAAACAACGAAAGTCCGTTTACTACAGCTGCATTACAATTTCTCCGGCTGA
The DNA here is from genome assembly GCA_966211305.1 of uncultured Niastella sp. Classification (GTDB taxonomy): domain Bacteria; phylum Bacteroidota; class Bacteroidia; order Chitinophagales; family Chitinophagaceae; genus Niastella. Next base: position 12,339 of record CBIHPC010000122.1, on the reverse strand, counting down.
ACCTTCCGGCGAAAGCCTATCCGTTTTCCGAACCGGGCGATAACCTCGACTTCCGCACTTTCGGCGGTATGTTTGCAACCATTGCGCAAAATGTAAGTATCGCCATAAGCGGTTTCCGGGGAACATCGAGAGGAAAGAACTGGTGCAACAATCTTGATATCAACAGTTCATTTGTGCGGCTGAATAACCCTGAATATAAAAAACTGGGTGGCGGTTTACGGGTAAAAAGGGTGGAGCTGTTCGACAATTGGAACAAAATGACTGGCCAGCAGGAATCGACATACGGACAAACCTATGATTATACAACGGAGATCGTTATCGATGACGATACAACACGCATCAGTAGTGGGGTGGCAACATATGAGCCCATGATCGGTAATGATGAGAACCCGTTCAGGGTACCGCAAAAATTGTATACGGTAAATGTGGGCGCCCTGGCCCCAGCCGATTACATGTTTACCGAAGAACCGTTCGCAGAAACATTTTTCCCCGCGCCAATGATCGGGTACAGCAAAATACGGGTACAAACTATTCATAAGGATAAAAAATCTGCGAACGGGTACGATGAAACGGAATTCTATACCGCGAAGGATTTCCCGGTGATCGTGGAATATACGCCCATCGATAATGACAGTAAAAAAACGTATAACCCTGTCATCGGTAATTTTTTAAAGCTGGATGTAAGACATTACGTAACGCTTAGCCAGGGATTCAAAATTGAATTAAACGATATGCATGGGAAGCTCAAATCCCAGAGTACTTATGCGCAAAACCAGCCGGAACCCATCAGTTATACATTTAATTATTACAGGCTGAAAAACGACAATGCGGGCCAGCCTGCATTGTCAAATACAGTTGCCATGGTTGATTCCTCCAGCGGTAACATCGATATGTCCGCTCAAATGGGTATAGAGGTGGAACTGATGGCAGATGTACGGGAAGAAACCTCCAATACGGTAAGCGGCAGCATAGAAGTGAATCTGGATTGGGTGAATCATTTACCGCCTGTGGTTGTAGGCTCAGGTTTTGCATTGCCTTCCTTTGAATCGAACCGGTACCGTTCCATTGCAGTGTTGAAGATCGTGAACCGGTATGGGATCCTCGATAGTGTGCTTCATATTGAAAAAGGAAGCCGGGTAACCACCCGCAACCTGTTATATGATGGTGAAACCGGTGATGTATTGTTGTCACAAACCAATAACGAATTCGACGACCCGGTGTACAATTTCAGTTACCCGGCACACTGGGCGTATAAGGGAATGGGGCCGGCTTATGAGAACATTGGTATGGTATTGAATAAAGTGAACTTTCGCAAGGGGATCATGATGTACCCCAACGGACAGCGGGTGCAGGTAGATAAAGATTTCGAAAGCGGAGATGAAGTGTTGGTATACGGTTATGATAATCGTAACTCATCTGAAAATAATTATTGCGATCCTGATTATTATGTTTTTGATAAAACAGCACCTAAATACAGAAAGATCTGGGCGGTAGATGCCTCGAGAGGGAAGGAGGGCCAGAAAGGAATTTACTTTATCGACCGCGACGGCATTCCCTATACGGCAGATGCGGAGTATATCCGTATTATCCGTTCGGGCAAACGTAATTTGTCGGGTGTGCCGGTAGGCAGTGTTACTTCACTGGCGACGCCGCTGAAAAAAGTTAATGGTGACTGGCGCATTGTATTTGACTCGGCAACCCATGTGATCGCTGCCAATGCTGCCAGGTTTAAAGATCTGTGGAAGGTGGATAGTACGTTGTATCAGAAGGATACGCTGGTGCCTGCACCCAGGTTAGTGACCTCGCAGCAGGTAACACTGGTGGCAACCGATCATTATGGTATCCGAAATTATAAAGAATCCAACGGCGGTAATCGCGATCTGGAGTTACAGCCCAATTATGAATATTTTGAAGCGTCTTCCTATAACAATCCAGGAAGCGGTTCTGACGAAGAAAGAAAAGGCTATTTGCGATTCGATATGAGTGGCATACCCCAGGGGGCATTGATAACTTCTGCAAAGCTGCACTTGTTAGGCAGATCGAATGAACTTCACCGGAATTCCCGCATAAGCAACGCCTGCTACCTGGAACGGTTAAAGCGCGGCTGGCCGCGGGATGTGATTCCCGGCTCAAATGATGGAAATATCATTTCAGATTATTTCTATGATGAAGAACATAATACAATCGATCAGAATAATAGAGTTACTCTTCCCGAAACTGCCCGTGATCTTGATGTTGCCAGAAATGATACTGTAGTTATAACCGATATGGCGCAGGATATGCTGAACCACTATTACAGTTCAAACGGGGAAGTTTCACCTGCTATGCGGATCAGTTTAATTGAGGTGGGCAATGATGATGATGGCAAAAGGAGCCGTTTAACTTATAGTTCGGGGCAACTACCGCAATATTGTCCGGGTATAGTGCCTTGTAACCCCTACATCGTACTTACTTATTATGCCCCCTGTAACAACGGCGCACAACCTTTTCCCCCGGGATCAGAATCCGATCCCGAAGCCCGGAGTATGTCTGCATTCGCCGCTTTGCCCGGGTATTATTGTATGGACGGATTGAAAGACTCCTCCGTATGCCGTCCCAATATCAATGATACGGCGCTTAACTATTACCGCTTTGGCGTATTGGGTAACTGGCGGATGGACCGGGCCTATACCTATTATAGCCACAGGATGCAGACCGATCCTTCAGATACAACCGACATTCGCACCGATGGGGAAATAAAAGATTTCCAACCTTACTGGACGTTCACCAACGGCCTGCTTTCAGCCTCAACCGATACCTCGCGCTGGGTGTGGAACAGCGAAATGACCCGGTTCAACAATAAAGGATATGAGATAGAAAATCATGATCCGCTCAACAGGTACAATGCAGGTATTTATGGGTATAACCAAACCCTGCCGATAGCCGTAGCGCAAAATGCGAAAAACCGCGAGATCGCTTTTGACGGGTTTGAAGACTATGGTTACCAGACCAGCAACTGTAAGAACTGCCTGGTGAACCGCCATGTTGACTTTGGCAGCGATGCCGACCTGGTTGATACGGTTAGCCATACCGGCTTATATAGTTTACGGGTGCCCGGCAACTATACGGTAACAAAATTCTTCAAGGTTGGGAATATGAGCCAGGAGCCGGAGTTGTCGATGAAGGAAGATTCGATACCGCTGGTGACAACGACGGTGAATGGAAATGGAAATGGTTTAAGCGGCCAGGTGAATGCAAAATATAATACAAACGGGGTTTGTATAACAGGCTCCTGGTTCGCACTTGACGAACCCACCAGGATAGATTGGAATTCAACTGGCAATCAGATACAGGGGGTATGCCGAACAGAAAATTTTAATGTCAAATGGAACGGATTTGTACAGCCGCGTTATACAGGCACTTATACTTTCCTTGGAATTGCAGATGATCACATGTCCGTTAAAATTAAAATTAATGGTGTAGAAACAAATATTACACAGGGTACTGGTTTGGAAGGAACACATAACTGGACTGATCTGATACCAATGCAACCGGTACAGTTAGAAGCCGGTGAATTGTATGAGATCAGCGTGGAATGGACGGCAGGTGATGGTTTTAACGAGGTAGAGTTGCAATGGCAAAGCCAGGGTATGCAAACGCAAGCCAGAGAAATTGTACCCAGAACCCAATTATACCCTGCCACGACCGATATCAATGCCACTAAAGCCGCCACCGTACACCGCGACACTGCCTGGTGCGTAAAATTCAACAACCCAACGGCAAAACGGGTGGTGCATGAAAAGTTCTCGCCATTGCAAAAACAAAAAGTAGTGGTAAGCGCCTGGGTAAAACAGGAAGGTGAATGTATTGGAAGCAGTTATAACAATACTGAAATGGTGCTGGTCTTTGATAACAGCAATGGACCCAATTATGTATTCCCGTTAAAACCATCTGGTAACATCATCGAGGGTTGGCAGCGGATCGAGGACACACTGACCATACCGGAAAATACAAATTACGTGGCCATATATATGAGGTCTACATCAACTGCACCGGTATACTTCGATGACATTCGTGTAACGCCGTTCAATGGCAATATGAAATCGTTCGTGTATAACCCGGTTAACCTGCGCCTGATGGCCGAACTGGATGAGAATAACTATGCCACCTTCTATGAGTATGACGATGAAGGCACGCTGATCAGGCTTAAGAAGGAAACCGAACGCGGCATAAAGACCATCAAGGAAACAAGGAGCGCGATGCTCAAAGAGTAACGGCGCACACAGTTATTATTATTATAAAAACCTGCTAAGTCAATAAACCGTTTTTCATGCAACGTATTATTTACCGGTTATTGTTATTATATATTTTGCTCGGTAGCTTTCTTTCAGTAAAAGCCATCGATGAGCGCTATACAGCCCGTGAGCTCAGCGGCAATTCCCTGGCGAAAGATTCAACCAGTATAGTAATGGATGCGGTATACTTTAATCCGCAGTTAAAGCCATTGCAAACTACCTGGTTTGTAAAGAACCTCATTACATTTAGAATAAATGAAGACCACCGGCATGTACTGCCCGATGAGTTCAATGTTAACCTGAATTTCAGGATCCGGTATACGGAAGATAACAACGGTACACCCGTTGTAACGGAGTCGGATCCTAAAACTTTGAATATCGAGTATACAAAGTATACTTCCTACAAGAACAAAGAAGTATTTATAGGGAGTAACTGGTATAAAGTGGAGATCATAATCGATTCCATCTGGGCAACTGAGGGTAACCTGAATGATTTCCGCGAGGCGTTGGTGCTTACCAATGAGATCCTGATCAACCGCGAGTACGACTTTTCTTGTACCAACAATGCCATTCAAATTGTTTCGGGAAGTGATAGTGTATTGATCAAAAATGGCGAATACCATGTATCCTGGGCGCCTGAACGGGCCGCCGATGAATACGACCTGGAGTGGACCTATATTGATTCAACCGCTATTTCAAATTACAACACCGGCAACCAGTCGGGTATCAATGCAATATTCAGGAACAACGCCACTCGCGTAAGCATAACGACGGAAATGTACAGCATTCCCATGTTATACGATTCTTCGGGCTGTTTGTTCTACCGGGTAAGGGCTGTACAGGTAAAACGAAACGGGCAGCGAATAGAGTCGGTATGGAGTTCTGGCTATAGCGCCGGGCTTGGCAAATTTGGTTTTAAAGGACTTGATCCCAATCTCAACTGGCAGGCTTCCACCAGTTTTGCCGAAGAAGGAAAAAGAAAATCGGTGGTACAATATTTCGACGGCTCACTGAAAAGCCGGCAAACCGTTACAAAAGATAATACAACCGATACCACCATTATTGCCGAAACCCTGTACGATCACCAGGGACGGCCGGCCATACAGGTAATGCCAACGCCCTCGTTGAGCAGTATCATAAATTATACGCCGGGTTTTAACAGGCTTAATGCGCTTAACAGTCCTCAAAACGAATACCTCAAAGACACTTATGATGGCTACCTGCAGGATACCTGTAATTGTAAAGTGGGCGCACCCGCAATGGACACCTCGAATGGCGCCGCCAAATACTATTCAGCGGCGAATCCACTGGTAACAAAAGATTATCATAAATACATACCCGATGCCAAAGGATATGTATTTGCCGAAACGAAATACACCCCCGATAATACCGGCCGCATAAGCGTGCAGAGTGGGGTAGGCGAAACTTTCCAGATCGGTAAAAGACATGAAACATCCTATACTTACAACAAGGCCGACCAGGAAGAGCTGGATGCTTTGTTCGGTACCGAAGTTGGAAATGCCTCGCATTATTTCAAGAACACGGTACAGGATGCCAACGGACAGGTAAGCGTAAGTTATGTGGATATGCATGGCCGAACCATCGCCACAGCCCTGACAGCCCAGCCGGCAGTATCGCTCGATAAACTGGCAAGCAATCAGCCAAATTTTATTCTGAAAAATCTGATCGATAGTAACAGCAATGTTGTAAAGGGGATGGTGATCGAAAACAGCAATGGACTGTTTGTGTCAAAAGCAGGCATCCATGTGTTTGAGTATTCGCTTGTGCCAGACAGTATACGGATAAAAGCATGTGATAACAGCAATGTTTGCTACGATTGCGTATATGATCTGCGCATCACCATTACCGAAGAGTGTAACGACAGTACGCTTATTGGTCAGGCGCCCATTGTAATTACCAGGTCGAACCAGGTAGATACAGTATGTGGTACGGTCAATGTGTTTCCTTCGTTAAAAGATTCTGTGTATTTGCGGCAGGGCAGTTATGTAATCACCAAAACGCTTACGATAAATCAACAGGCCATGGATTATTACCGTTCAGTATTCCTGGCCAAAAATACCTGCACCAGCCTCGAGCAAACCATACAGCAGCAAAAGGCAGCGCTGTTAAGTATAATTGAATGTGAACCAGCCTGTGCATCGTGCCGTGCCGGGTTGGGCGATATGGAAACCTTCCGTGTAAATTATATGCTGCAGGCAGGTATTCCGGCTGCAGATACGGCCGGTTACCGGGCGCAGGCGCAGCGGGCTTACCATCAGCAACTCGAAGAATGTAATAAACTATGTGATAATACGGGACTGCATCAAAGCATCCGCCGGCAAATGCTGGCAGATGTAACGCCGCCCTTCGGGCAATATGCCAATCCCGACAACATAACGATGTTCTCGATCTTTGCACCAAAGAGCGACGGACCGGGTTATACAAAAGTTTATCCTTATATAGATGAGAATGGGAATGAGGAACCGGTTTCACCCCATTTGTTGAGCCAGGAAGAATTCATTGAACAATTCAAAAGTTCCTGGGCGGAAGCTTTACTGAAGGAACACCCCGAATATAAAAAACTGGAGAAATATGAACAGTTGGCAGAAAGCAATATCTGGGACGAACATTTTGCCAATACGCAAACTTTCCAGTCGGCGGTAGATAGCGGCTTTTTAAATCCGGGTGATTTTTCATCACGGCCATCGGGAAATATTTTCAATTATAATTCAGCGCATCGGGATCCTTTCTTTACCGATTACATTACCAATGGAAAAATTGGCGGCGACTATAAAACGCGGATGCAGGACAGCCTGACCAGGAAAACGCAGGATGACAACAACGACGCGGTTTCTATGTGGTCGCTGGCAACCATCATGGCCCATTGTCCCGGTGGAAGCCTCGATTGTTTCAACCGCTATAAATCATCCGACAGCGCTTTTGCCATTGGCAGCGAATGCAGCGGCGACCTCGATATAGCCTGGCAGTATTTCAGGGAAATGTACCTGCAGGAAAAGCGGGAGATAATAGAGTTGATATTGAATGATGTCTGGCGGCAGCATCCCTACTACCAGGATTCGCTATTGCTGCTGGTGTCAAAAGGGCATAAGCCTAATTTTATCGATCCCTTTATGCCGCTTCCCGAAACGATGGCAGCCGATTCTTCTTCCGCCCGCGATAGTTTGCAGCATTTCATAAACGACAATTGCGCAGGGTATGCAACGCAATGGATGAATGAGCTGGGGGGCTGTTATGACAGCGATGCCAGAGCGTGGATCATACCGAGATTGATAGAAGTTTGTCGAGAGGGCGGCGATGAGCACCACCTGTTCGGTGCAAGCACGGTAAAACCGTCGAGCACGTATCAGTACAGAAGTTTTGAGGAAGTAATAAAGGCATACCGCGATCTTAACGGAAATCCGCTGCCATACAATAGCAGTTGTAATGTATACCTGATTACTGCACCGGGGCCTTATGATCAGCAACCGGTATATTATGACAAACCGGTATTTCAAAAACCTGATAGTTGCGAATGTGCAACCATCGGTACATTATACCAGCAATACCAGATTGCCGCTAAAGATTCAACGTTTGCGGATTATATCTATAGAACAACCGGCACCCGTATGTACCAGGGTGTGCTGGATACGTTGCGCATGGCCTGCAATGGACAGATCAACTGCAGCTTTTTGAAAGAGCCATTATCGCTGCCACCGGTCTTGCAATGCGGCGGCCAGAATGTATGTGTGGATTGCGATAAGGTAGGTACACTCTATGGAAATTATATTGACCAGTTCCCCGATGCAAAACCGGTTGCCAATAGTGATGATAGTTTGCAGGTTAAGAAGAATGAGTTGTTCGAGCGGTTCATGAATACTAAGCTGGGCTTTACGAAAACTACAGGGGAGTACCTGGCATTTATGGATACATGCAGGATCGATCATTCGGTTGACTGCGACAGCCTGCGCTATATACTTAATTCGTTTAATGCCATTTACAAGGACAGCTCGATGTGGAAACCGGGCGGACAGTATGCTGGCGATACGACCGATTGGGCTATCTGGACCCAATTTCCTGTGTCATGGGCTGAAAGTATTCAAAACGGGGTATTGACGTTTCCGTCGCGGGTTACGGGAGGCAGTGTAAACCCGGGCGCACTGGAATATGTTTACCTGAAACCAATGAAGATACCCGCTAATGGCTTTTCGATTGAAACAAGATTGAAATTTCCCGTGCTTGATTCAACGAATTGTAATGTACCCAATTTTCAATTTCAGCTCAGGCCTGTGGGTGGGTTTGTGAATGCCATGTTCTTTACCAAATCAATTCCATGTGGTAGAACCTATGGCAATTTCGATCTGGGCGACAGTACGCATCCCACTCCCAACCGTATTATTACCCAGCATAATGAGCTGGCCATCGATATGACCGATTGGGTGAAAATAAGAATGACCATCCGGAACAATAAGTACCAGATATATGTAGCCGATACGTTTCTAATGGAAATGCCCTATACGGGAACACTCACTGAAATGACCAGGTTCGGCCTGTTTTTCGGTACTGGCTCCAATTATTCAAAAGCTATTCCGGCTGTAGACTATATTAGGGTTTATAATGAATGCGATGGACTGGTGATGAACCAGGAGTTCAATTCGGTAACCGATACTGTTTGTCCCGATCTTTCGGTGCGGGTTGCGCCCGATGATTATAAAACGGTATTTACCAATTATTACAATCAATACAGGAATACCAATTTTTCAGTTGCACAGGTTGACTCTATATACGCAAATAGTTGCAATGGATTACCACTAAATACCTGCGATCAAAAAAGTGCCTGCGATAAGCTGAAAGATATACTCAGTTCTTATACACAAACGCGGTTAACCGACTCCTCGCATTTTCATCGCAACAGGATTACAACGGAAGAGGATTTTACCTATTCGCTTTCGGATATTTATAAAAACGGGTATGCCCATATTCCTGACCAGTATATAAACACTACCAACTTTGGATCCCATTACCGGAAATACGACACATTATGCGCCGGTAATGAGTTTACGTTTGTAACCAGGGTAAAAAAGCCCGGGCGCGACAGTACAACAACCAGCTTAACTGTACAGGTACATTTCATCGATGATGAAGGGTTTAAAAATTTTGGGGCGCTTTTTTACCTGTTGCCGCCAAACCCAACCGCGGCCGATACAGCTTATGTATTGGCGCAGAATGGTATGATAGGTTACTTAGCATATTATCTGCCAACCGATCATCATATTATAGCAGATTATTTCGACTGGGCGGAGGTAAAGATTACCCGTAGCGCCGATAGTATATGGCGGGTTTATTACAACGATACGTTTATTAACCAGCTCTATATTCCGAAAACGGTTAACCGGTTGGCGGGCTTCCAGGTTATTTTTCAGGGAAAGGCCAATAATGGATACGTGGATTATGTAAAGATCTATGATCAAAATAACAAGTTACAGTATGTGGAAGAATTCGAAGATGCATTACAGTCGCCTTCGAACGAACCAGCTGCATTCAGATGCGAGGATAGTTGTCAGGCCAAATTTGTAAAGTATTATAATCAATATACTAATTCTACCTTAACCTACGCCCAAATTGAACAGGAATATGCCAACTGCGGGCTGGCGTTGGATGGCTGTGGTTTCGTGACAACCTGCGACACCCTCACCAAATGGATGAATGATTATAAAAAGTATGGCGGTGTTCCGAACCTCGATGCCAGCGGCAGCGATACTACCCACTGGAAAGCAAATTTTGGCGGCTGGAATTATACGATGGAAGTGCCGTTGGGCGAGATCATTAATAATGGCGTTTTGTCACTCCCTGCCTGGTATGCAGATACCCTGAATAAGAAGGGCGGCTTTGATTATATGCATGACACGTTGTGCCTTGATTCGGCCGGTTTTACCTGGGAAACAAGGATGAGATTGCCAGATAGTTTGATTACTCCAAATATTTATAACGCCAGTGCCTGGTTGTGGTTATACACCGATTCTACTCTTGGTTCAGGGGATATGCTGATGGCTATTTCAAAAGTAGATGGAATGGGGGCTGCGGTATGTACGCATCATAATGATTCAGAGAAAACGTGTGCCAACGAAAATGTTCCCGGGCAGCATTTAAATGACTGGGCGGTTGTTAAATTTCAGTTCCGGGGCCGGGATTTCAAATATTATATAAATGGCAGCCTCGTAGCGCAGCGTACATTAGATAAACCTTTTACCAGGTTATACCACTGGTCACTTTCGCCTTTCGGAAATAAGGCTGAATTTGATTATGTAAGGATTTATGATACGGCCGGCAACATGTTATATAATGAAAACTTTGATGATGCGCATAATCTTTCTAAATATAGAGAGCAGGGAAAATGCGCGCCATGCGAAGTGAGCTTTGCCAATTATTTCAATGAGCGAAATAGTTCAAATTATACTTATGCCTCAATCGATTCAATATACTTTAACGGCTGTGGCGCTCATTTGAGTTTGTGCGGGGAACCTGCTTTGACACTTTGCGGCAAAACTGAACCGGTATTTGCTGCGGTAACCCCGAGGCAGCACACAACCTGTGCCGACAGCACCCTGTTTTCAAATTCAACGGGTACATTGATCCATGACGCATATCGCGATTCGCTTATAGGCAGTTTCAACGACCGGTACCTCGCCAAATGTTTAAAAGCCCGGTATAATGAAACCTTTACGCTTTATCAGCCGGTAAGTGAATATCACTATACGCTGTATTATTACGATCAGGCAGGTAACCTGGTAAAAACCATTCCACCCGAAGGAGTAGACGTAAGCAAATTCGGCCATGCCCGCGCATGGTCCGATTCGGTAAGAACAGCACATAGAAGAAACGAGGCGTTAACACCACAACATAAACTACCAACGCAGTACCGGTACAATACGTTGAACCAGGTAATGGCGCAAAAGTCGCCTGATGGCGGTTTGTCGGAATTCTGGTACGACAGGTTGGGCCGCCTCGCCATCAGCCGCAATGCAAAGCAGCGATTGGCCAGTGCAACGGAAGAGAACCGTTTATATAGTTATACAAAGTACGATTCACTGGGCCGTATAACGGAAGTAGGGCAGGTAAGCAACCAGGCATCGAACGGTGCTATGACCGATGCGGTAAGCCGTAATCAGCCGGTGTTGGAGAACTGGCTGGCTGCCTTGTATAGCCGTCGCGGACAGATCACCAATACAGTTTATGATCTGCCGTACCCCGGGTTTGTTAATTTTGGCGATCCCCGCCGGGTGATAACGCAGCGCAACCTGCGTAACCGGGTAAGTTATACAACGCTTACCGATACGGGTCTGTACAATATACCAAGCCAGGGTACTTTTTATACCTATGATATATTAGGTAATGTGGATCATCTGTTGCAGGATTATGGCGATGATGGTAATAATATTACATCCAATGTGATGAATAAGAATGGTAACCGGTGGAAGAAGATCAGTTACCAGTATGACCTCATCAGCGGAAAAGTGAATATGGTGATGTTCCAGCAGGGCTGGCGCGATGGATTTTTCCATCGGTACAGCTACGATGCGGAGAACCGTCTTACCCTGGTTGAAACAAGTAAGGATAGTTTGATTTGGGAGAAAGATGCCCGCTATGAGTATTACCGGCATGGGCCGCTGGCAAGGGTAACGCTGGGCGATCAGCAGGTGCAGGGAATTGATTATGCGTATACGCTGCAAGGTTGGTTAAAAGGCATCAACAGTACGGGTGGCAGCGAAACCTTCGATATGGGTGAAGATGGAAAAACGGGAAGTTTGAACCAGTTCACCGCCCGCGATGCATTGGGATTGACGTTGAATTATTTTGGAAGCGACTATACCGCAATAAGCGGCGGCGCGCCATTCCCTGGGTACAGCGGTAAGTTGCCTGCCGGCGACTTCCGTCCGCTCTACAATGGAAACATAAGCAGCAGCAGTGTATACCAAAGGAAGTTTGAAGGCGAAGTGGGCGGACCGCTGATCTTTTATAATTATAAGTATGATCAGTTAAACCGGTTAACGCAGCAGGATGCATTTAC
>CBIHPC010000121.1:0-17036 GCA_966211305.1 uncultured Niastella sp. | reverse complement strand
CCGCTTTAACTATTGCCATAGTGGCCAGCCTTGAAACCTTACTGAACATTGAAGCAGCCGACGACCTCGACCCTTATCAACGGGTAACGCCTACCAACCGCGAGTTGATGGCCCAGGGAGCCGGTAACATGGTATCTGGTTTAATTGGTGGCCTTCCTATAACGTCTGTGGTTGTACGAACCTCAGCCAATATCAATGCGGGCGCCAAAACCAAGATGTCGGCCATTATCCATGGTGTGCTTTTATTGCTTTCCGTAGCATTCATACCTAAATTGCTTAACCTTATACCCTTATCGGCACTGGCAGCTATCCTGATATTTACAGGTTATAAACTTGCCAAACCGTCTTTATTTGTTAGTTTCTATAAGAAAGGCTGGGATGTATTTCTGCCCTTCGCCCTTACCATAGTGGCCATTTTGCTTACCGACCTGTTGAAGGGTATTTTAATAGGCTGTGTTGTTGGTATGTTCTTCGTTATTCGCAGTAACTTCAGATCTGCCGTGCTGGTGGTAAGCGATGCCAATAAGTATTTGTTCCGTTTGCGTAAGGATGTATCGTTCCTGAACAAACCCATTATCAAAAACAGGCTTGAAAAGGTTCCGGAAAATTCATCCGTGCTAATCGATGCTACCCGGGCCGATTTTATTGACAAGGATATCATTGAAGTAATTGAAGACTTCCTGAAACATGCTCCTTTGAAAGGAATTACGGTTGAACTGAAAAAAAGCAGCCATAGAGACCAGGGATTTTCAAACAACGGTTCTAATGTTAAAGTAGAGGCTAAACCGGTAGTAGAAGAAGAACCGGTAGCGGTGTAACCTTTATCATTAATCAATGGCCATTGCTTTTTTAGCTAAACCACACGATCGATAACCAGAGGTTGATTAATTTTATAAGATCAAAAGGACTGAACATGGAAACATACGAAAAATTACTGTTGGAAAATAAAGCCTGGGCGTCTGAGAAACTAAGTGAAGATCCGGAATATTTTAACCGGCTGGTTCATTTACAAACACCTGAATTTTTATGGATCGGTTGCAGCGACAGCCGGGTACCGGCCAACGAAATAACAGGTACACAACCAGGCGAAATATTCGTACATCGCAATATTGCCAACATGGTAGTAAACACCGATGTGAATTTGCTGAGCGTTCTGGATTATGCTGTAAATTACCTGAAAGTTAAACACGTGATCGTTTGCGGCCATTATGGTTGTGGCGGAGTAAAAGCGGCAGCCACTCAAAGCGATTTTCAACCCGTATTGAATATGTGGTTACGTAATATCAAAGACGTATACCGCCTCCACCGCGAAGAGCTGAACAAGATAAAAGATGAAGAACAGCGCACCGACAGGCTGGTTGAGCTCAACGTGAGTGAACAGGTAAACAACCTAGCTAAAACTTCCATCATTCAACGGGCATGGAAACAATATAACGCTCCCGACTTACATGGATGGGTATACGGCTTAAAGGACGGGCTCATAAAACCCGTATTTGAAATGAAAGCCGGTACGCATATCGACCCGGTATATGAATACGATAACTTATAGGTTGTGCACACCTTTTTAATAAGATATCGCTAACGAGCCTGGGCCCCTGGTCCGGGTTCGTTACTTATACAGATACCCGAACATACCGAAACACCGGTTTCTTTACCCGGCCCGGATACTTCACAGCATAAAACGGTTCCATTTCAGGTACGTTGAATAACCGGTTCAGGTTACTGTATCAGCAACGAGCACGAGGGAAGCAATGATCACAAAATATCGCATTTGAGTATCGATTACAAACGACCGTTAACCCGTTCTAAATAGACACCCTACCCAAATTAGCAATTTGACAATTAGCCAATTAGCTATGGGTGCATTATATTTGTGCTTATCTGGTGACCGGGTGCAGCCGCACTTTTGCATTTTTGCGCTCCCATCAGCATAATTTGCACATTTACATATGTCAATTGAAGTAAACAACCTTACCAAACTATATGGTGAGCAAAAAGCGATCGATAACATCTCCTTTACCATAAATAAAGGGGAGATCGTTGGCTTTTTAGGTCCTAACGGCGCCGGCAAATCCACCACTATGAAGATCATCACCGGCTATCTGCAACCGGATGAAGGGGAAGCCATTGTATCGGGCATCGCGGTAAAAAAGCAACCCCTGCAGGCCAAAGCCTCTATCGGGTACCTGCCCGAAGCCAATCCGCTTTATTACGATCAATATGTTCGCGAATACCTCGATTTTATTGCCGATGTGCATCATGTGGCGCCCAGGTCGAAAAAAGACCGCATCGAAGCGGTGATACAAACAGTTGGGCTGAGCCTCGAAAGCAAAAAAAAGGTTGGTCAGCTTTCAAAAGGCTATAAACAGCGCGTGGGTCTTGCAGCAGCCCTCATTCACGACCCCGAAGTGTTGATCCTCGATGAACCCACCACCGGTTTAGATCCCAACCAGATCATCGAGATCAGGGAAGTGATAAAAACCCTTGGACAAAACAAAACCGTTCTCTTTTCTTCTCACATCTTACAGGAAGTGGAAGCCATTTGCGACCGCGTTATCATTATCAACCGCGGCAAACTGGTAGCCAATGATAAATTAAGTAATCTGCGCCAGCAGGTAAATAACAACAACCTGTTGAAGGTTACGTTTAAAGAACCGCTGGAAGCCGCCTGGCTCGAAAGATTGAACAGCGTTCAATCGGTAAACAAGCTCAGCACTTATGAATGGGAACTGGTATGCCGCGATGCCAGTGACGCCAAAAGGCAATTGCTTGAACTGGCTCTCCAGCATAACCTCAATATTGTTTCCCTGCAATCTGGTGGACAAAGCCTTGAAGATGTGTTTAGAAGTTTAACCAATACAGCAACCGCATAGAGCAGCTTATTCTTCTTCGCTAAAAATAAGGCCGGAGAAAGAAGATTGTACTGCAAACTTTGTTTCTTTGCACCTCGGTAAACAGCCTGGATCGTTAAAAGCAAACTGGCTATTTACTGAATTCAACCTGATTCAGCACCGAAAGCCCTTTGGGAAGAAACGGAAGATCCTGAAGCGTGGACCAAAGTACCGGAAGATCTGAATACCAGGATCAGTTAGTAACCAATACATATAAAAGACAAACAATTAAACTAATACCAATCATGAGTTACATTGCAGACATTCATGCCCGCCAGATTTTAGACAGTCGCGGCAATCCCACTGTTGAAGTAGATGTAGTTACTGACAACGGATTTTTGGGAAGAGCTGCCGTTCCAAGCGGCGCTTCAACCGGTAAACACGAAGCAGTTGAACTGCGCGACGGCGACAAGAAAACCTTTATGGGTAAAGGCGTGTTGCAGGCAGTAAAAAATGTAAATGAAATTATTGCCGACCAATTGATTGGTATTGAAGTAGTACAACAAGCGCACATCGACGACCTGCTGATCAAGATCGACGGAACCGAAAATAAAGCCAAACTGGGCGCAAACGCTACGTTAGCCGTTTCTATGGCCGTTGCCAAAGCTGCAGCAGAAGAAAGCAACCTGCCTTTGTACCGTTATCTCGGCGGGGTAAACGCTACCGTTCTGCCAATGCCCCTGATGAACATCCTCAACGGCGGTGCACATGCTGATAATAAAATTGACTTCCAGGAATTTATGATCGTTCCTATCGGCGCTCCTTCATTCAGCGAAGGCTTGCGTTGGGGCGTGGAGATCTTCCACAACCTGAAAACCATTCTTAAAAAGAAAGGTTACAGCACCAACGTAGGCGACGAAGGCGGTTATGCTCCTGATATTCAAAGCAATGAAGAAGCTATTGAAACTGTATTGGCTGCTATTGAAGCTGCAGGTTACAAAGCCGGCACTCAAATTGGCATTGCTATGGACGCTGCCAGCACCGAAATGTTCGACGAAGAAAAGAAAACCTACAAATTCTATAAAAGCTCAGGCAAAACCATCAGCAGCGATGAAATGGTGGCTTATTGGGCCGACTGGGTTAAAAAATACCCCATTGTTTCAATTGAAGACGGTATGGCCGAAGACGATTGGGAAGGTTGGAAAAACCACACTACCTCAATCGGCAGCAAATGCCAGCTGGTAGGTGACGACCTGTATGTAACCAACGTAAAACGCCTGCAGGAAGGGATCGATAAAGGTATTGCCAACAGTATCCTTATTAAAGTGAACCAGATCGGTACAGTAACCGAAACCATCAATGCAGTGCAACTGGCGCAAACCAATGGTTATACTTCTATCATGAGCCATCGCAGCGGTGAAACAGAAGATACCACCATCGCCGACCTGGCTGTGGCCCTCAACTGCGGTCAGATCAAAACCGGTTCTGCCAGCCGTACCGACCGTATGGCAAAATACAACCAGTTGCTCCGTATAGAAGAAGCGCTGGGTGAAAATGCGATTTATCCCAAAGGAAGAATTAAATTTGGTAAGTAACACTTGTAACAAGTGGCCCCGCCTTCGGGCGGGGAGCCACTTGTTACAAGAAATTCCAAAATACAAACCCCAAAAAACCAAATAAATACAACCGGGTTTGGGATGTAGAACCTGATAATTGGATTTTATTTGGAACCTGAAATTGGAGATTTGAGATTTTTTAAAACCATACCAACCTGGCTTAAAAACAAGTACTTCCTCACCCTGCTGGTATTTTCAGTATGGTTGTTATTTTTCGACGACCGCGATATTATTACCACCCACTTCAAACATCGCAACGAACTCAGGCAGTTAGAGCATAGCCGCGACTACTACCTGCAGCAGATCGACACCACCCGGAAAGAGCTGGACGACCTGAAGCAGAACCCCGAAATGCTCGAAAAATACGCCCGGGAAAAATACTGGATGAAGAAGGACAACGAAGATTTGTTCATATTACCTGAATAAGTTGTTTGGGACCTCCTATTGCATCATTCAACGCCTTTTTTTATCTTTCCACCGAAATAGCCCTCTCCCATCCAATTTCCGCACAATAAGAGAAACCTAATATCGTTTTATAACTCGGACGGACTCCGAAATTGACTCTTTCGGAATTTTATAAGGACATAAATGGTTTGCCTATGACTATTCTCTTTACACCGGAGGACCTTTTACGCTATTTGTACAAAGAAACCTCACCGGCAATGAATGCCGCTATTGAAGCTGCATTGGAGGAAGACTGGACGCTTCGCGAAAAATTAGAGGTACTGAAAGCATCTGCACGCAACCTGGACAAGATCGTAGAATCTCCCAGAACGGAAGTTATTATGAACATCTTGCAATATGCCCGTGAATCGGCAATTGCAACTGCTTAAAGCTTCAGGCAGAACCCGTAGCATGCAATAATTTAACAATCATTGGGCTACATTAATCCACTCCCTTAATTTCGCAGTCATTCTACGTGAAAGAATGACCAGAAAACAACGATTCCAGTACGTTATTGATTATTTCCTGCATCACGCACCCGATGCAGAAACAGAGTTGCTGTACGATAATCCCTACCAGTTACTGGTTGCGGTAATCTTATCGGCACAATGTACCGACAAGCGGGTAAACATGACTACGCCGGCTATTTTTGAAAAATACCCGGACGCGGACAGTTTGTCAAAAGCCACTTTTGATGAACTGTTCCCGTTTATAAGAAGTATCTCTTACCCCAATAACAAAACAAAACACCTGATCGGAATGGCCAAAATGCTGCAGGAGCAGTTCAATGGCAAAGTTCCGCTCACGGTTGAAGAGCTTGTTCAACTTCCCGGCGTAGGCCGTAAAACGGCCAATGTAATTACCTCGGTAGTTGACCAGCAGCCCAATATGGCGGTTGACACCCATGTTTTCCGCGTATCGGCCCGAATTGGCCTCACCCTCAACGCCAAAACACCCCTCGCTACCGAAAAACAGCTTATTCAGCACATTCCCAAAGAATTGATCCATATTGCCCACCACTGGCTTATTTTACATGGCCGGTATGTTTGTGTGGCGCGCAACCCCAAATGCGAAAAATGCGGTATTACAGCCGTTTGCAGGTACTACCAGAAGAATGTGGCGGGAAAAAGTAAACTCCAAAACGGAAGGCCGAAAACCTAAGCCCATTACTGTTAATACCGTACAGGAATATTATCCTGTAAAATTTCTGTTAGAGGAGCGCAGGAAACGTCAGATATCACTTCATTTCTGTTTGCGCAGATACCGCGCTAACAGATTCTCGTCATTTGTTGTTAGCGCAGATGCATTTTCTGTCAGCGCAGACATCGCGCTGACAGATTTCGACCGTTTTATGTCAGCGCAAACATCGAGCTGACAGATTTCAGCCATTTTCTGTCAGCGCAGACATCGCGCTGACAGATTTCAGCCATTTTCTGTCAGCGCAGGCATCGCGCTGACAGATTTCGACCGTTTTCTGTCTGCAACGGCACATTTTTCGTCTGCATTGATCCCGCGCCAACAGACCCGGGTCATTTTCGATTTACAAACAGATAGTGCAAATGGATTCGAACCCATAATTTCTCTAAACCAGTCCCGCGCCCCCTCTTTCCTCCCGTTGTAGACGTTTTTCTACACTTAGCCAATAAAAAACACTGGTTATCAGCTTCAAATTGAATGTAGCAGCATTAAATTCCGGAAACCCATTAGTATGGCACCAGATTTTGACATACAACCTATGAGCCATTCAATTATGCTATGCTTTACAGATACGCCTGTTTCATATCCCTGTTCATTGTTTTTACCAACAGTCGCTGCACCCAGTCGGTTGATGCCGGCATTCCCAACAAAAGCCCCGATGGCTACAACCTCAACAAACCTTTCTTACTGAAATTGCCTGTAGAGCTGGATGAGATCTCAGGACTGGCTTTTTACAGCCGCGATACCAGCGTTTTCGCCATTGGCGATGAGTTTGGCTTTTTATACAAAATACCGCTAACCAAAGGCAAACCCATTCAAAAATGGAAGTTCTCGAGCCTCGGCGATTATGAAGACCTGGTTATGGTCGACAAAGTATTTTATGTATTGCAAAGCAATGGCAATATCACCGCCTTTACATTCGATGATCATAACCAGATCCTTACCCAGCTAACAGAATTTCCGGCCAGCGGTAATGAGTTTGAGATCCTGTACTTCGACCCCCATATCTTTAAACTCATACTGCTTTGCAAAGACTGTGAAACCGATAAAAAGAAAGCGCTTACAGCCTTCTATTTTAATTTATTGAATAAGCAGTTCGACGATTCTTCTTCCATCAATGTAACGGCCATTGCCAATATGGTAGGAGAAAAAAAGATCAGGTTCAAACCCTCAGCCGCAGCCATACACCCCATTACCGATGAACTATATATTATTTCATCAATCAATAAGCTGCTGGTCATAACTGACAGAAAAGGCAATCCGAAACAAACATTTCCTATCGATGCAGCCCTTTTTAAACAACCGGAAGGAATTACATTTACTCCGCAGGGAGATCTGATCATCTCAAATGAAGCGGCAGGTCGCGGAGTGGCTAACCTCTTATTTTTTAAATACAACAAGAAACCGAAATCATGAAATACCTGTTTGCCTTTATTATGGTATTTGCTGCCCATGTTATTTTCGCTCAAACTAACGACTCAGTTACAGCGCGCATTATCTTAATTGGCGATGGAGGCGCATTGATAAACGGCAAACACCCGGTTGCTTCCGCTGTTAAACACCAGCTTCATCCCGATAAAAAAACAACCATCGTTTTCCTGGGCGATAATTTATACCGCCACGGCCTGCCCGATGAAGGAAATGTGAATTATGTACTATCAAGAACCGTATTGGATTCGCAAATGGCGGTAGCCGCCAACACACCGGCACATGTTTATATGATCCCCGGCAACCACGACTGGTCGAACGGCGGAGGCGATGGCTGGGCATCGCTGCTGCGCCAGGAAGCTTATGTAAACCTGATGCGGGAAAAGAACGTTGAGTTTCTTCCCAGTGAAGGTTGTCCCGGACCGGTAGAAGTTCCTATAGGAAACGATGTGGTTATGATCGTATTCGACAGCCAGTGGTTCTTACACCCGCACGACAAACCCGGTATTGAATGGGATTGCGAATGCAAAACCGAAAGTGAATTCAAAATACAACTTCAGGAACTGTTACAAAAGAACTACAACAAACTGGTTATAATGGCCTGCCATCACCCATTCATGAGCAATGGCATCCATGGCGGTTACTTCGGTATAAAACAACATATTTTTCCCTTCACCGATCTAAGAAAGAAATTATACATCCCGCTTCCGGTAATAGGCTCCATTTACCCTATCAGCCGCAGTGTATTCGGCAGCCCGCAGGATATCAGTTACCCCGCTTATACCAACATGGTAAATACAATTCGGGCAGAAACAAGACAGCACCCAAATGTGATCTATGCTGCCGGCCACGATCATAGTTTACAATTATTGAAAGATACCAGCCATTACTACATAGTAAGCGGCAGCGGCTGCCAAACCAGCCGGGTTGAAGACAGTAAAAATTCTCTATTTACAGAAGCAGCGTTGGGGTTTGCGGTATTGGAGGTATCGAAGAATAAGAACGTAACGGCTAAATTTTATTCTGTTAATGCAGATTCGGCCACAGCCAGGGAAGCATTCTCAAAAAATATAATCGACTTTTCCAAACCACCGGCACTTGCACAGGATACCGCCCAGTTACAAATACCGCCCTACACAGATTATTACGTAGCGGCTGCCAGCAAACAGTATAAAGATCCCTCTACCCTGAGGAAACTGATTTTGGGAAAAAATTACCGTAATGTTTGGTCGCAGCCGGTAAAACTGAAAGTATTCAGGCTGAAAGAAGAGCACGGCGGCTTTAAGATAAAAGCCATGGGTGGCGGTAAACAAACCAAATCACTCACACTGGAAGATAAAAACGGCAAACAGTGGTCACTCCGCACAATTGATAAAGACCCCGAAATGGCGTTGCCCGAAAACCTGCGCAATACCGTAGCTTCAGAAATAGTACAGGATATGATCTCTGCAGCGCATCCCTATGCGCCGTTGCCGGTTGCGGCACTGGCTCAATCTGCAAAGATCCCGCATGCTACGCCCGAATTCTTCCTCGTGCCCGATGATATTGACTTTGGAAGATACCGGCCCGTATTTGCCAACAAAGTTTGTATGCTCGAGGAAAAAGACGCCTCCTGGGATGGAAGCGATACCAAAAGCACTATCACCGTTTTTAATAACATCATCGAAGACAACGACAAACGCGTAGTGCAAAACGAGGTGTTGAAAGCCCGCCTGCTCGATATCCTCGTTGCAGACTGGGATCGCCATTTAGATCAATACAAATGGGGCGTGCGTGACACCGGCGAAGGGAAATTGTACTATCCTATTCCGAAAGACCGCGATCAGGCTTTCTTTCGCTCCGAAGGCTGGCTGGTTGATTATGTATCAAAAAAGCGGCTGCCTTTCTTAAAAGGGCTGCGTTACAAAATACCTGATGTAATTCACCTTACAGCAGTATCAAAAGATTTTGACCGTCTGTTCCTGAACGATATCGACCGCAAAGAATGGGATTCGGTAACCAGCGTTTTCAGGAAACAACTACCCGATACGGCCATTATCAATGCGGTAAAAAAAATGCCGCCCGAGATCTATGCGCTCGATGGCAAAAAGATCACTGACAAACTCATTAGCCGCCGTAATGAACTTGGCAAGGCATCTCTAAAGTATTACGACTTTCTTGCCAAACAGGTTAACGTATTGGGAAGTAATGAAAAGGAATTGTTTAAAGTTTTTAATGAAGGAAAGAACATTCGCGTACAGGTATTGTCACGCCAGGGAAAAGACAGCGGCTTTGTCATGTACGACCGTTTATTCGATCCCAATAGAACGAAAGAATTACGGTTTTACGGTTTTCGGGGAAACGATAAATTCGATATAAATGCCAAAACCACCGACAAAACGTTCTTTAGAATTATTGGCGGAAAAGGCGATGATACCTTTCATATAAACAGCAATATCAAAAGTTATGTATATGACCTGAGCACCGAAAAGAATTTTTTAGCAAAGGGCGGAAATACAAAACCCCGTTTCAGCACCGACACAAAAGTGAATGATTATGATATCAATGAATTCCAGTACGATATTTTTCACTTCCCCCGTATAAACGTTGGCTGGAATGCCGATGACGGATTTATGTTTGGCTTTGGTTTATGGTATCGCCGCTATGGCTGGCGTAAAAAGCCTTATTCATCAGAACAACGGCTGTCGGCACTCTTTGCGGCCGCACATCGTGCATCCCAGGTTAAATACCGCGGATTGTTTGTGGATGTATTTCCCAAATGGGATATCGTTGTGAATGCAGAACTGATGAACCCGGCATTGAATAACTTTTTCGGTTTTGGCAATAACACTAAAGTAAGCGAAGACACTACTATACGATACTACAGAGCACGGTTTAAGAACGTTGCTGCGGATGTACTGTTCAGAAAAAAGATCGCCGGTGTGTTCAGTGTTTTTGCCGGCCCTTCGTTTTACCATTACTGGAACGAACAGGACAGGAATAAAGACTATATTCTCGGTAAGCCATCTCTCGTTGGCCTCGATTCATCAAATATCTATTCCGTAAAATCCTATGCCGGCGCCAAACTGGGCTTCTATATAAATAACCTTAACGATGAGTTGTTTCCCACACGGGGTATAAGCTGGTTATCGACGTTTACGCAAATGCAGCCGCTCAATGACAACAGTTCGCCATTGACCAAACTGGAATCTGACATGACGGTATATGCAAGCATGAGCTTTCCGGCAAGATGGGTAACTGTTTTACGGGTTGGCGGCGGCCACATTTACAGCGACAGCCTCGAATATTTTCAGGCGCTCACTTTAGGTGCAAACAACTTTCTGCGGGGTTTTAGAAAAAATCGTTTCGCCGGCACCGGACTGGCCTATGCAAGCCTCGAGTTTCGCGTAAAACTCTTCGACAGCAAATCGTATGTATTTCCGGGGCAGGTTGGTTTGGTAGCGTTTAACGATATCGGCCGCGTTTGGCTGAAAGGAGAAAGAAGCCGCTTATGGCACTATGCATATGGCGGCGGGTTTTATTACGTGCCATACAACATGGTGCTGGTATCTGCTACTGTTGCCTTATCCAATGAAGAGCGCCTGGTGAATTTTACATTGGGCACCAAATTGAATTTAACATTTTAACACTGTTGGTATGTCCACATATAATGCACTGTTGATAGATACGGAAAACTATGTAAAAGGCCTGTTTAAACAACACAACCAGTCGAACCTGGTTTTTCATAATCTCGAACATACAGAAAGCGTTGTTGAAAGAGTGCGGGAAATTGCCTCGCATTATCAGTTACCCGATAAAGAGCTGCTTGAATTATCTATTGCCGCCTGGTTTCATGATACGGGTCATTTAATGGCCGACCCTGCCGGTCATGAAGAAAAAAGTGTGCAATTGATGGAAGCGTTCCTGAAAAGCAGAACCGATGATGAAGAATTGACAGCCAATATATCCAAACTGATACGCATCACTAAATTTCCGCCTGCGCCGCAATCATTGCCCGAAATGATCATTTGCGATGCCGACACCTATCATTTCGGCCTCGACGATTTTAAACAAACCAACAAGGCCATGAAGAAAGAACTGGTGCTGCGCAACATGAACACCATGGTAATGGACTGGGAACAAAACAGCCTTGAACTACTTGAAAAGCACCAGTTTTACACCGCGTATTGCATTGACCTGCTGCAAAAAGGCAAAGAAAAAAACATTCGCCGGCTACATAAAAAAACAGGCAACCTGGAAAGTAAGAACGTAAGCCATACACTGATACCTGCAACCGAAGACAAAGAAGAAGCCAGCAAAAGAAAAAATTCATTTGTAGCAAGGGGCATACAAACCATGCTGCGGTTAACATCGGAAAATCATGTGGAGTTAAGTAACATGGCCGATGGGAAAGCGAGCATACTGATCAGTGTGAATGCAATTATCATCTCCGTCATTCTTTCCGTATTGATCCGGCGTATTGAAGCAGACACCCATTTAACCATTCCCACTTTTATTTTCCTGGCGTCCTCACTGGCAACCATTATAATCGCCATAATGGCT
The DNA here is from genome assembly GCA_966211305.1 of uncultured Niastella sp. Lineage (GTDB taxonomy): Bacteria > Bacteroidota > Bacteroidia > Chitinophagales > Chitinophagaceae > Niastella. The sequence goes on along the minus strand of CBIHPC010000121.1, from coordinate 4,978 downwards.
ACGCGGCCAAAAGTATCTACAGGTAATTTCAGCCGCGAAGATATTTTGAATAAATCTACCAACCTGTTATTCTTTGGCAACTTTTATAAAACAAAGGTCAACGAATACCAGTGGGCCATGAACACCATGATGCGCGACCCGGATTATTTATATAGCTCATTGATAATGGATATACACCAGTTGGGCGTTGTGCTGGCCAGAAAATACAAACTTATCAGGCTGGCGTATACGGTATTTATGATAGGCTTATTTATTTCGGTGCTGGCCTTCATGATAGCGATAATGGTGCATACCCCCCAACAACCGGTAATTAATTCAACCGTTTCACCATACAGTTAATATATGAAACCCTTTGGGCGTGTTATAATCAGAATGGGCGTTATCAGCAAGTACCGTATTAAACAGGTACTGGTGATTGCCTTACTCTGGACCATCATCGATACCGGGATTTATTTGTATAAATTTTACAACGATCATATCGACGAAGCAGTTCGCCCGTACGACATGCATTCATGGGCGGTACTCTTGTTACGTTCCGGGCTTATATTCTGCATTTGCCTGTTAATGGCCTACCTGCTTACATACCAGTTAAAACACCTGGTAAGAAATCTGCCGTTATGGTTAAGCCTGGTAATAAAAAGCATTATAATGGTTGCAGCAGCTTTTCTGCTCAACTACATTTTACATTTCACCTACATCTGGCTCATTGAAAAAGAACCGCTGACAACCGAACTGGGCCAATCGTATTACAAGATATTTCAAACATCTCTTTTCGTGAGCCAGATGATCCGCTGGCTGATCATTTTCTTAATTACGATCCTGATGATCGAAGTGAATGAAAAATATTCCCCGGGTGTTTTTTTCGATATTCTCGCCGGCCGGTATATAACACCGAAGAACGAAAAACGAACGGTCATGTTCATCGACCTGGTCGATTCAACCGCTATTGCCGAACAGCTGGGTCATAAAAGATACTTTCGGTTTATCCGCGACTTCATATATTTTATTTCAGTAGCGTTACTTGAGAACGACGGGCAAATATACCAGTACGTAGGTGATGAAGTAGTGGTAAGCTGGACAGTAAAAAAGCCGAATGCCAACAGAAAATGCCTGCAGGCCCTGCTCGATTGCAAACGCATATTACAACGCAATAAAAATTACTTTAAAAAACAGTATGGAGTTATACCTGAGTTCAGAGCAGGTATCCATACCGGTGAAGTTACCATTGGTGAAATTGGCGTCATTAAAAAAGACCTGGCCATGAGCGGCGATACCATGAATACCGCAGCCCGGCTTCGGTCTGCAACCGGCGAACTGGATGAAAAAGTGATCATCTCCAAAGACTTTGCAGCTCAAACAAATTTAAAGAACTGGAATGCAGTGAATTTAGGACTGGTAGATCTGAAGGGGAAAGAGTCTGCCATGGAACTATTCGCGCTTAAATTTTAAATACATTAAATAAAGCTGTTGCCATTTTTCCCCATCGGTTGTATAAACACCAAAAAAGGTAAAGGCGCATAATAATTGCTTATAGTTCTATAAATGTTTATTATGAATATGATCAAACAGCTTTTAACAATTACAGGCAGCGCGCTCATCATTGCAAGCTGTCAGGAAGCCAACAACACTAATAGTATAAATGCCGACTCTATGGCAACAGAACAACCGGCGGTCGATAACTCACAAACCAACAATTCAAAATATGTTGACCTGAATAGCGGCCAGCCGGTTGACCTGTATTATGATTCAAAAAAGAAGAAAACCTATTCTGCAGGCAACGATCAACCCGTTGACCTGTATGTAAACGTAGCAACAGGCGATACTATTTATGGCGAAGGCCGATACATTGTAAACAATTATATTGTCAAAACAGAAGACGGAAAATATAAACTCGACAACAAAAAAATAAAGATCGATGGTGATGAGATCAAGATCAAGGAAGGCGATAAGAAATTCAAAATAGAAGAAGGTGAAATGAAGATAAAGGATGGCGATACAAAGCTGAAAGCCGATGCAGATGAATCGAAGATGAAAACAGACGATATGAAAACGAAAACAGAAGAGGGAGAACAAACAAAAACAAAGAAAGACTAATTACGCAGAACGCTTAACGCCTAACGCAAAGCCAATGCGGCCGGTATTATTTTAATCAAAGACGCGTCATACTTATCAGCGTGTGGCGCGTCTTTTTTTTGGTGGGACTTCTATAAATACAAATTTACCTTTTCCGGCATTCCTGCAATTATACTACCAGCTTATGATTTCATGGATCAATGGCTAGACTCAAATTTTTAATTGGTGCCGCTTTTCCACATCTTAATTCATAATAATGCCATTTTAACATCGCATAATTATTGCTTATAATATGAAAAACAAACTATGAATACCATAAAACAATTCTTATCAATTGCGGGCTGTGTGCTGGTAATGGCAAGCTTCCGCAATACCAGCGATATAAGTTATATCGCATCAGCAAAATATCCATCCATTGATACGGTTCCCAAAAGACCCGCCGATACAGTTCCTAAAGGTAACAGACCCGACTCAATGCCAGGGAGTGATACAACCGCAACCGATACCATGTCAACAGCCAGCAGATACACCGATCTGAGCACGGGACAACCGGTTGATCTCTATTACGATCCAAAGACAAGAAGAACATACTCGTCAATTACGAATGAACCGGTGGATTTTTATGTTGATATGAGTTCAGGCGATACCATTTATGGAAGAGGCAGGTATGTTGTAAACAATTATATAGTCAGATCAGCTGATAACTCTTACAAGCTCGATGAAGGCAAAGTAAAGATCGATAAAAATGAAATTAAGATCAAGGACGGCAACAAGAAATGGAAAATGGATAAAAGCGAAATGAAGATCAAGGATGGAAATATGAAAGGTAAAGCAGATAGCACAGACGTCAAAATGAAGGGCGATGATATGAAGAGAAAGATGGATGATGGCCGAACAAAGTCAAAGAATGATTAGCAATGTACGTCGTGTAAAAATATGCTCATCTGGTATGTCATAAAAACAGCAATCCCTCCGATGAACTGGAGGGATTGCTGTTTTATAATGTGTGAATGATTTAATTAACTCTTCCCAGCATTTCCTGCAACTTCATTACCAGTTCTGTTTTGGTAATAGGCACGCCCATGATCTTGTTGTAACCCTTTGCATCTACAAAATACTGATCACGAATGATCTTAATCAATTGTCCGTTATTGATCTCGGGTATCAGTACCTGGTCGAAATTCTTTAATATGGCGCCCAGGTTTTTAGGGAAGGGGCGAACATACCGTAAATGCGCATGGCTAACGGCATAACCCTGCTGTTGCATTTCAGCTACAGCGCTTTTAATGGCGCCATAGGTACTACCCCAGCCCAGCACCAGTATCTTACCGGTTTCTGGTCCGCTGTCTAACGTTTGTTCAGGTATATGGTCGGCAATTTTATCAACTTTCTCCTGTCTTATCTTCACCATTAACTGGTGGTTCTCGGGATCATAGCTAACATTACCGGTATTGTTTTGCTTTTCCAAACCACCAATGCGGTGCTCGAGGCCCGGCACACCGGGAATAGCCCAGGGGCGTACCAGTTTCTCATCGCGCAAATAAGGCTGGAATTTATCCTCCCCATGCCCCAGTTCCGTTTTAAATTTAACAGTTATCGGCGGCAGGTCATCGCTCTTGGGGAAACGCCAGGGCTCAGCGCCATTGGCAATATACCCATCGCTCAGGAAGATCACCGGCGTCATATGTTGTATAGCGATACGCACCGCCTCGTACACCGCGCCAAAACAATCGCTCGGCGTACTGGCCGACACGATCGGCATGGGGCATTCGCCGTTACGGCCATAATATGCCTGTAACAGATCGCTTTGTTCGGTTTTGGTAGGTAACCCGGTTGAAGGACCGCCACGTTGAACGTCGACGATGAGCAATGGAATTTCAAGCATTACAGCCAAACCCATTGCTTCTCCTTTCAATGCCATGCCAGGCCCTGATGTGGTTGTTACTCCCAGTGAGCCGCCATAAGCAGCGCCAATGGCCGATGTGATACCGGCAATTTCATCTTCGGCCTGAAAGGTCTTTATTCCAAAATTTTTATAACGGCTTAGTTCATGTAAAATATCAGAAGCGGGGGTAATGGGATAAGTACCGAGGAACAATTGCAAACCGCTTTTTTGTGAAGCTGCTATCAAGCCATACGCCGTTGCCTGGTTACCCATGATGGAACGGTATTCGCCTGCTTCCATCCGCGCTTTATCAACTTTGTAGCGGGTAGTGAAGGTTTCGGTAGTATCGCCAAAATTATAACCGGCGCGTAAGGCTTTTATGTTGCTCTCGAGGATCTCGGGTTTTTTATGAAACTTATCTGTCAGGAACCGAATGGTGTTTTCCATATCGCGGTTATACATCCAGTACAGGAAACCCAGCACAAACATGTTCTTGGCACGGTCCTTTTCTTTTGTGCCCATGGTAATTTCCTTCAATGCTTCGCGGGTCATTTTGGTAACATCCATTCTGATGACCTCGTAATTCCCGAGGCTGCCATCTTCCAGCGGGTTTATGCCGTCGGGATAATTGGCCAGGCGCAGGTTCTTGGTATCGAAACCATCCGTATTGGCTATTATTTTACCGCCCTTCTTCAAGGCCGTCAGGTTCGCTTTCAATGCAGCTGCATTCATGGCAACCAGTACATCACATTCATCACCGGGCGTAAATACCCGGTCGCTCGAAAACCGCAACTGGTAACCACTCACACCAGGCAGGGTACCCTGTGGAGCCCGTATTTCGGCCGGAAAATCAGGAAAAGTGGCAAGGTCAATGCCCAGCAACGCAGTATTGTTAGTAAACTGAGTACCGGTTAACTGCATCCCGTCTCCGGAATCACCGGCAAATTTGATCACTACATCCTGCAGGACCTGTTCTTTACGAATCATTTGTCTGTTGTTCTAGTTAATTTGCAAAATTAG
>CBIHPC010000120.1:0-17129 GCA_966211305.1 uncultured Niastella sp. | reverse complement strand
TACAACCTTGTCATTGGGTAAAAATTTTTCATCTATTCGTTTTTAATTTTATTTTATCGCCCATCGATATAACATTACTCTTTATGATTTGCGCGCAAGTTATTTAGCAGATTTTTTTGCCGGTACCATAAACCAGTGAAGGAACGATTTAATGCAACAAGCGGCGGCAATGAACTAATAAGTGGAAAAATACCTGCTTAACTAACATATGTAAACACCGGTAACAATAACAGTTTCTTTATTTCTTTGATTGAATCATTTATTTTTGTTTGCAGGCCATAGTGAAAAGCGTAGCAGATATATACTCAATAACCAGAAACTTCCCGCCATACTATTACTTTCATGCACCTGACCTTTTACCCGCCACTGTATAAAAAACACTTTATTTATTATTGCTATTTATTGTTTTTCATTCTATGTAATACGATGGCGGAAGCACAGTTAAATGAAAAACAGTTTACCCGTTATACCATGCAGGATGGGTTAAGCGATAACTCAGTAACCGGTCTGGTGCAGGATGAGCATGGATTTATCTGGGTAAGCACACCAAATGGTTTAAACCGCTTCGATGGCAGGGAATTCAGAAAACCGGCTAATGGCCGTGGAACCGTAGATGAAGTTTTGAAACTGTCGGTTACCGGCAGCCAGTTACTGCTTACCACGCGAAAAGGCGTTCAGTTATTAAATACTACAAATGAGCAATTGACCGCTTATGCATTGCCTGAAACCGAACCGGGCAGCATCAACATCAACGATGCATATAGTGCACTGGTAACCCCGGAAGGAAATGTATTGATGTCTACCAAAACCGGTTTTTACGCCTTCGCTAAAAACGGCCGTCTCAACTTCAGGCACGACAGCTGCAAGGCCAGGCAACGCGAAAACACCGGCTGGGTTCAGGGCCGCGATATTGTTGCCCTTAAAAATGGGCTGTACCTGCATTTTACCAATGTAAACGGCATGTTTGTATACGATTGTAAGCAAAAAAAATACAGTCCTGTTTCAGCTTACAAACATACGTTTCCCCATCTTGCCGCATTGAACAAGCTGGTTTTTCCGCTTACCGGTTCTGTTAATCCCAACAGGATGGTATTGCATAACAGGAAAACAAATGAATTATTCTTTTATGACCCGCAAACCGATAACCTGCAAGCCTGCCAGGTGCCGGCATCTTTTAAACAGGATATAGGCTGGGAAATGATCTGGTGCGCAATCGATGATACTACCGCCATTGTCACAAGCCAGAAAAGCGGGGTATATCTTTGCTATTACAACACCGCTACCGGAGTTATTAAACCACAACCGAAATGCTATTTTGAAAACTTTTTTTGTACGGCGCTGCTGAAAGACAAAGAAGGCAGAATTTGGATCGGCACTGAAAAAGGCTTACAAAAAGAACAGCTTGTTTCAAAGCCGGTACATGCATTCGACCTGCGGTCGGTGTTACCCGGCAACAATAAAGTGAAATACGATATCACCGCATTTTACCGGCATCAAAATGATCTTTATGTAGGCACTTATGCAAAAGATGCCATTTACATCCTTGATGCGGGCGCTCTCACCTTAAAACAAAAAATAAGTTTTACCGGCCTCGACCCCAAATGCAACCAGATCTGGTATATCTTACCAGTTGCAAAGGATACTTTATGGTTCGCCACGCAAAGTGGTCTTGTTTGGCTGCATACCGGTAATAAGAATTTCGGCTATGTATCGCTGCCTTCATCAATAGGGCCATTGTTAAACGGGAAACCAATTTCACTTGCTTATCGCGACTCACATCATCATCTCTGGCTGCAGGGGGTTTGGGGCAGCGGCATTATTCAATACGACCCTAATAGCCAATATACTCGCATCTTCCAGATCTCAGATAAAGAAAATTATTTACCGATCAATAGCGCCGGTTTTATTACCGAAGATGCAGCAGGGAATATCTGGATAGCCGCACACGGATTAACCAGGTGGAACCGGTTGACAAACCGGTTTGACACTTTAATGGAACGATATACCGGGTTTAACGGCAGCAATGTTCACATTTCTGCATTAACGCACAACCGGCAAAAGCAGGTAATATTCAGCAACCTGCATAACGGCGTATTGTTCTATGATGCTACCCTCAAAAAATATCATCAGCTTACCGCTGCGCAGGGCCTTCCCGAAAATATCATCCGCGTTTTGCTTATGCTCGATAACAATCATCTCTGGATAGCCAGCCGGAACTACCTGAGCGCATGGCACGGGCAAACAAATAAAATCATCAGCTACTCTTTTGAAGACGGCGTACCGCAGGAAGGCGGCGTTCCGGAGCTTTTGTACCACGACACGATCTCTAAACGGGTGTACATCGGATATTCCTCCAATTATATAGCATGTGTTACCGACAGTATAATACATTGCGAAGCCAAAAGCCTTCCCTTATTTATTGATGTCATCAATACTGCCGGCGGCATAAACATAATGTATCCCCGCAACGAATTGAAGCTGCCATATTACGACAATGACCTCCGTATTCATGTATCGGCCATAAATTTTACAGATGCGCAGAACAACCGGTTCAGTTACCGTATAGACAATACCTCGTGGATCGCTTTGGAAAAACAGAACACCATCAACTTCAACAACCTGTCGCCGGGCACTTACACCCTGCAAATAAAAGCGTCCTCTGTATCCAACCACTGGCAGGAAACAGTTAAACAGCTCACCATTATCATTCAACCACCTTTCTGGCAAAAGACCTGGTTCTATGCATCGATAGCACTGCTCACAGCGCTTATTATTTTTACACTTGTACATTTTCGCATCCGGAGCATCAGGCATACCGCCGGCCTGAATAACCTTATAGCCATTACTGAAATGAAAGCGCTGCATGCGCAGATGAACCCGCATTTTATTTTCAACAGCCTTAACAGCATCAGGGAGCTTATACTGCAGAATGAGAACGACAAAGCTTCACACTATCTTGCCCGCTTTGCCCGGCTTATACGCATGAACCTCGATCATTCGCGGCATCACTTCATTACCCTCGACCAGAACATCCAGTACCTTCACCGGTACCTTGAAATAGAAAAGCTGCGGTTCGAACATTTTACGTATACAATTACGGTAGATAAAGAACTCGATATTACCAGCGTTGAAATTCCACCCATGTTATTGCAACCGCTGGTTGAGAATGCCATCTGGCATGGATTGAAGCCAACGAATGGAGACAAGAAAATAGCGATCCGCTTTTTGAAACAACAGGAGCAGCTGATCTGTGAAATTGAAGACAATGGCATCGGCATAAGGCAATCGCCGGCGAAGAAACAACAGCATGCCCACCATTCGGTAGGTATTGAAAATATCAAAGACAGAATCAGGTTGCTGAATTCGAAATACCATGTTACCTGTATGTTGCAGATCATCGATATCGGCGAAACCCGAAATGCAGCAAGCGGCACCCTGGCGCGTTTAACCCTTTCACTTACCTATGAATAATACGTTATGACAGCAATTCTGGTTGATGATGAAATTAAAAGCCTTAACGCACTTTCGTTATTGCTTACAAAAAATTGTACGCAGGTCGACGTGATCGCCACCTGTAGCGATGCGGTTACCGCGTTGGAAAAGATCAACAGGTTACACCCCGACCTAATTTTTCTCGACATTTCAATGCCTGGCAAAAACGGGATTGAAATAATGCAGGAGCTTTCTACCCACATTCCCGAGGTTATATTTGTCACCGCATACGACGACTATATGCTGCAGGCATTTAAATTCAGCGCGGTGGATTATTTACTTAAACCAATTGACGAAACTGAACTGATAGAAGCCGTAGACAGGGCGCATGACCGCATAATCAACAGGAAAAAACTGGAAGGAATGGAGGTGCTGCGTCATAACCTGCACCCTCAACTGCATGCACATGAAATAAAATTATGTATCCCTTCGCAACACGGCTTTGAAGTGATCCTGCTGCAGGATATTATTTACTGTGAAGCCTGCAGCAGCTATACTAAATTTTACCTTCCCCATAAAAAACAGGTGGTCACCTCAAAAACCATTAAGGAGTATGAAGCCCTGCTGGCCGACAGTTTTTTTGTTCGTGTGCACCGGTCATACCTGATCAATCTGCGGCACGTAAAAGAATATCGCCGGGGAGATGAAGGCACCGTAACAATGACCGATGGACAGGAAATAAGGGTAGCTAAAAGAAAGAAAGAGCTTTTTCTGATGAAGATGAAGGAGTATGCCAAATAATTGAATGCCGTACGGTGGCTAAATATTAAAAAGCACCCCGGCATTACCGGGGCCTTCTCATTTATTATCCAGGTTTAATAAAAGAATTGCTCCAGTATGATCTGTCCCGCTTTCACTTCATACAGCATTATCTGGTTCATCTGAATTCTTCCATGTTTCTGCACGGTGATGTCAATTTCCCTCACAACGGCAAAATGATTACCGGTTACCAGTGGCTCAGAAGTGTAAGTCCTGTGAAGCGCCGTAATTTGCTTAACAAAATCCTCTCCCTTTTTGCGAACCGCAGCCTTTCCCTCCGCATATCCCATATAGGGAGAATTGGCCGGCTCTATACTCTTTACATTATCTGCAAAGAATTCTTCCTGGATCTCAAACCATTTCTCCTGCTGCGCCAATTCATTGAATCGCGTTGCCACTTCCTGTGTGGTCATTATTTGTTGCCGTGTTGTCATTGTCGTCTTTTTTTATAGAACAAATCTATTGCCGAAATACGGGGTGGTCCGGGTGTTAAATGGACTTTAGCAGGGGTTTATTTGGACAAAGTTTCGGCAAAAGCGGTTATTTTGCCTCGCAACAGCAACCTGTTGTGGCATTATTTTTTCTGGTTATATGGTGTGACGTGAATATTTCATTTTAAATGAGCTTATTATGAGCCAGGCATTTGTAAAAGAGGAAGATGGACAATGGTTGCATGACCTGCCGCCCACATTACCAGCCCTGATCAATTATTTAACCCGCGACAACAATGGGGTGCGGGTGTATGAAAAAAAGACCAGCTTTAGAAAAGATGGCAAAGAATTGCATCATATGAGTAACGGGCTTAACTATTTTGTGAATGATGAAGGGCAATGGACCATAGAGTGGTAGTTACCCCATTACTACTGCATTCTTTCCAGCGCCCCGTTCAAACACCAGCGGCTTCTGCGCTTTTCGCAAATCTCCGCCGTTAACCACAATGCCTTCGCACAAATCGCCTTCTACCTGTAAAAACGCAGCTGCATTCGATAACACCCGGCAGGAGGCTATCAGAACATCTTTTGAATTGATGATGCGAAACAGTTCGGCATCGGCGCTTCCTTTGGCGCTTACACCTGTAATAGAGGCATCCTGTACATTGTCGAATATGATGGCCGGGCGGGCATCGGGTTTTTCATATTCAAACCGAACGTTATGCAGTGTAAGATTCTTTACATTACGTGCATACAGGCCATATGCCGGCGGCCCAAACGGTTCTGTTCCCCATACGCCAAAATATTCAGCAGCAACCTGCGGCACGGCTCTTTTCAATGCCTGTTCTTTTGTGCCTCCGCCTGCATAGGTAATATGCACATCGGTAAAGCTGATATTTTCAAGGAAAGCTTTACCCACGCCGTTCAGCGTTATGCATGAGTTTACTTCCCCATTGAACACATTTACGCCAAAATGAATATCTGCATGATCAACCGGTTTTTCAACCACGGTGGCGCGTATGCCATTGAACGAAATATTCCGCACGAATGCCGACCCGTCATTGTCGTTATCACTGGCATTGTTCCTGTTTTTGGTATTAGTGAAAGCAATACCAACAGGGCCTGTTACATTACGCATTATAATGTTCGAGAAACTAAGGTTTTCAACGCGGGCCTTACCTGAACTGATCTTAACCGGGCAACCATAAGTTTCATAGATCAGGCAATTGCTTACTACAATGTTCTGAGCATCACCGTTGCCAAATCTGAAAACCGACCACCGGGTACTAAAACTACAGTTGGTTATGGTAACGAACTGATTGCTGCCGAAGAGGGCACAGGCATCGTCCTGGCACTGGATATCGCAATTGCTGATGTGCACATACTGGCTATCGTTAAAATGAAAGCCGTCATTATTCTTATTTACCCGGTTGTATATTCTGATACCATCCAGCCTGATCTGTTTACAATGCAGGATGCGAAAACAATGGTAGGCGCTACGTGTTAAAAAAACATCGCGCACCACAAAATTGGTGCATTGATAAAACACGATCAAATGTGGCCGGTCGAAATTGCCGCCAATACCGCGCTGGCCCGGACCGGTATTATCTCCTTTTCCGGTGTAAAAAGCCAGGCCGTTACCGTCGATGGTACCTCTTCCTTCAATGGTAATGTTTGCTGCATTTACCGCATACACGAAAACAATATTACCATTTCCTGAAGGCACTCCTTTTCCTGCGCTATAATCTTCGCGCCGGGCACTGCCCAGCAAACGCCCCTGTACGGAAAGGTGTAAGGTAACGTTCGATTTCAGCTCTATGGTTCCGCAAATAAAATCCCCTGCCGGTATCAGCACCGTACCGCCCTGCTCTTTGTGGCAGGCATCGATAGCAGCCTGGATGGCTTTTGTATCAAGCGTTTTTCCATCGCCTTTAGCACCAAAATCGCATACGTTGAAAATACGTGCTCCCCGCAGGTGATCGCTGATATGATGGCTGGAAATGGGCGCCGCCCCCGAAGTCGCAGGTAATGCCGCGCCTGCCAGCGCCAGCGCCGGAAGCGTTAACCGCTCAAACCACTGGCGGCGCGAAAGGGAATTGTTTGCTTTTTTTGAAAGGCGATGCAATATCATAACATTACTTTACTGCAAGTAATTACAATAACATAAATAACCAGGTAACAGCATTAACAAAGTAGTTAGCTGAATTGGCCCTGAATCAGGTAATATACCACCAATACAAATACTATTACCGATATACTTCGTTTGATCCACTTGCAATGATCGCCTACGGTAGTCATTTTTTAAAAGAATGTAGATTTATTTTATATTTAGTGAACCAAATCAATACTTATGCAACCGAAAACCATCAACATTCTCTACTGGGTGTTTACTATTTTGTTTGCAGCACTCATGATCTTCTCCTCGTATGGCAGCCTCATTGTAAATGATGATGCAAAGAAACTGATACATGATTACCTTGGATTTCCGGTATATTTTATTCCATTTACCGGGGTTGCAAAACTGATCGGGTCAATAGTTATTTTAATTCCGGGATTAAAAACAATCAAAGAATGGGCTTATGCGGGATTGTTCTTCGACCTTATCGGCGCTGTATATGCCAGCATCGCGGTAGCGAAAACGATTGACCCGATGCTAGGTTTTATGTTAGTATGGTTTGTTCCCGGTATTCTGTCTTATATCTTCTGGAAGAAAAAGATGAAATCCGGGATGAAGGTATAAATTAGATCAGCCGGAATCGTTGACTGCAATTTCCCCGGACCTTACATTTGCAGTATAAAATTAAACGTCATGAGCGAATTAGTTAAACAGATAGTTGAAAAGACAGGCATTCCTGCCGAACAGGCGCAACAGGTTTTAGGTGTAGTTGCCGGTTTTGTGAAACAAAAATATCCGCAATTCGGCGGTCAGATCGATTCATTGTTAGGTACCAGCGGCGAAGGAACTGACAATAACGCCGGCGGCGGCAATTTGCTGGGCGACCTGGGTAGCAAACTGGGCTTTTAACCTTATACCTCATTAATACAAAAACCCGCTGTTCGGCGGGTTTTTGTATGTAAGAACTTACAATCAACGATTCTATTTGATCCAGATAGTTTGTGTAAACGCGCCGTTAGCAGCAACATCCCAGGCTTCCAACCGAACCCATTTCCGCCCGGAAAGATCAAGCGATCTGGTAATTGTTTGTTCACCGAATGCATTTGTGTTGTCCAATACGATCCGCTCCCTGTAAACTTTTTCACCATCACCTGAAATAACCTCCACATAATTCATGGGGAAGGTCCACTTTAGTTTGCATGTTACATTCGATCTTTTCCCGTTCACAGATAATTCTTCACCGGTAGATATTCCATCAACTTTAAATCCGGAGATAAGCACCTCCCCGGTCGATGAAAAGAATTTGCCTTGCTGCAACGCATCTACAATTGGCTGCCACCCGTTTTTGTATTCAGGTAGCCTGTCGATTTTCAGGTAGTTGACGTTCAGGTGTGCGTACATTTCATTTTCCGGCGTAATGGTAAACAGATCTGCTTCGGCCAATACTTTTTTACGTTCGCCCCAATTGTTCATATCATCCATAAGATCAAGTACCCGCTTTCCAAGAAAAGGCTGGGAAAGATCCGCGGGCATTGCTTTCCAGGCGCCGCCCAGGAAATGCTGGTCTTTAAAAAAAGCAGCAGTTTTATATTTGTCAGGATACCCTGTTGATCCCTTGGTGCGCGGGTGAGCCGTCCACGCAAGCCCGTTTTCTTTTTTTAGCAGATCGAGCATTTCGCTTTCATTCGATACCCGGTAAACTTTGCCGAAAGTTGGTTCCTCTGTTACAAATGGCTTATCAGCATTTCTCGACATGATCCAGTAAACGGGTTTTGGAAAAAGTTGCAGCCAGTGCCCGCCAAAGAATTCATTGGGTTCTTCGCCGGGCAGCAACAGGAAATCTTTCGATGAAAGCCGTTCGCATTGCTGAAACAACGCTTGTAACTCTTTTAACCGAAGACTATCGGGTCCTTTCGGATGGGCTGTATAATGAAACTCGCCGAGGTGAACAATATCGATTCCCGTACGCTTAAATACTTTAATAAAATCAGGTGATTCAGGAACAGCTTTATTGGCCAGAACCACCTTCATGATAAACTCATTATGAAAATGACTTGCCATTGTTTTATAACCAGGCAACTCGGGATAGCGATCATTGTTTGTAAACTTTTTTACCTCATTCAATGCGAGGGAAGCGTTGCCACTACTAAGTAAAATAAAAAAGTTTAGTCGCTGTTTGGTTCCCGGCGGTGCGTTGAACCACGGAACAAACCTTCTGTCGCCATACAGGTCCTGCCTGATGCCTATTCCATAACCATTGACAAGTTTACGGTATTGATTGCCCGCCCATACGAATTTCAGGTTAAACGCTTCATCCAACGGATAAAAATACTGATGCGGTGCCGGAAAAACCGCGAGGCTTCCCTGTTTGCTTTCACCAATAATACTTCTGTACTTTACCTGCAGGCCAACAGCGCTATCGTTAACAGCGGGTTCTATCGATCTCATTTGTTCATCAACATCACTATACCCGATCTTTTCCCATAATGCATTTTTTGAGATCAGTCCGGCATCATATAATATAGCGGTAGAATCAATTTCCGTTTCCATCACGGCGGCAATATTCATCAATGGGCTTCCATTATATAGCGTTACTTCGAGCGTGCCGGTAAATCCGGGCGCATTTAATTTACCAATGCTGATCACCGTTCTGCTTCCGGTGCTTCTGATAGCGGCGGACTGCTTTACGAATTCAATATTATATACATTAAAAGGTTTGTTGGGAACCTTGTCGAAGAAAATATTCCATCCATTTTGCGATATAAGGTCGCGCTTGCCAACGGTTAATATAAATGCCGGGTCGAGGCCCGATGCAATTGGGTGGTTCGTGTTTCCTTCCTGCAACTCTATGCTTTTGAAGATCGGCTTTTGAGCGGAAAGATCAAAAATAAGCTTCCCGGTTTTGCTTTTTCCGGCCGGCCACGATACTGATAGAACTTCATTCTTAACGGTTGCGGTAGCGCCATTTTCGCCGTTGAAATTTTTCAGGTCTACTTTTATTTGTGCCCGAAGTGTACAAAATGAAATGGCCAGGAGAGATATTAAAATGTATCGCATTGCATTAACAGGTTGTGTTCATGTAAATATGCGCGTTTAGCAAATGCAATAAAAACTTGATCTGAAAACCGAATGCATAGATATTTAAAATAATTATCGTTTTACGATAATTATTTCTAACTTTACGATATCAAATTAAATTTCCCGCAATGAAAGCAGTAAAAGCGCTATCAAGGCTGTTATGCTATTTTTCAAGGGTTTTGTCAATTTTCTATTTCGCAGCAGCTACACTCTCGCTGTTGGCATTAACCACAGGAATGGGTTTGAACATAAGGGATGGAGGTAAATATTTTCAGGTATATTATCCCTTTACCAGCATTGGCTTTTTAAATGGCGACTATAACATTACATACATTATCTTTTTCTTCCTGGCGCCCCTTTCCCTATACGGATTGTTCTTTTTATTACTGAGTAATGTTTTCAAAGTTTTCTTTCAACCGAAATTATTCACCAGTTACGGGGTAAAACATTTGCGCCTTTTCTATCTCGCCAATTGCATTATTCCCGGTGTTATGGTGCTACTAACCAGTTTTTTTGCAGAGGTAGAAACGGAAGCTATCGCTATAGTGGTACTGCATTTTACATTGGGGGTGTTTGCTTATTTTTTTTCAGCGATCTTCAACCAGGGAGTACAATTACAAAAAGAACAAGACCTATACATTTAAGCCATGCCAATAATAGTAAACATTGATGTAATGCTGGCTAAGCGAAAAATGCAGAGCAAAGAACTGGCAGAAACACTTGGTATTACACCTGCTAATTTATCTATCTTAAAAACAGGAAAAGCAAAAGGCATCCGCTTCGATACGTTGGAAGCGATCTGCAAAGCGCTGGATTGCCAGCCGGGCGATATTCTGGAGTTTGTGCCCGATAAGGAATAACAAAATATAAGACTGCTCTCCAAAAAAACACCTTTAATGGTGACGGGATCTCTATTGCCTGAACGAAAAATGAAATCTCATGAACTCATTGCAAATTAACAACCTTTCCAAAACCTACGCCAATGGTATTAAGGCCCTCGATAATCTTTCGCTCGAAATTGGGAATGGGATGTTCGGCCTGCTGGGTCCAAATGGTGCAGGCAAATCAACATTGATGAAAACCATCGCCGGTTTGCAGCCTGCTGACAGCGGTGAAATTATTTTTAACGGACAAAACATTTTAGAAAATCCTTTATTCATAAAAAAAACGCTGGGTTACCTGCCACAGGATTTTGGCGTATATCCGAAACTGTCTGCTTACCAGCTACTGGAACATCTTGCAGTATTAAAAGGCGTGATTAAAAGTGAAAGAAGAGAACAGATCCCTGCGCTTTTGCAAAAGGTAAATTTATATGAACAGCGTAACAAGGAAGTGCACAGTTATAGCGGCGGTATGCGTCAGCGTTTTGGAATTGCGCAGGCATTGCTGGGCAATCCGCAAATAATTATTGTAGACGAACCAACTGCCGGCCTTGACCCCGAAGAAAGAAACCGCTTCAATAACCTGTTGAGTGAAATTGGCGAGCAGATCATTGTTATACTATCTACGCACCTGGTAGAAGACGTTCGAAGCCTTTGCTCACAAATGGCCATCATCAATAAAGGCAGATTGATAGCCAGCGGCGCCCCATCCCGGTTTATACAGCAGTTGAATGGCACTATCTGGAGTAAAACCATTGCCAAAAATGAATTGCCGCAATATGCCGAAAATTTCAACATCATTTCTTCACAATTAATTGCCGGGAGCTTAAATATTCATATTCATGCCGCCTCAGCACCCGGTAAAAATTTCGAAGCCATTTACCCTGGTCTTGAAGACGTATATTTTACTCAACTCCTAAAATGTAATCAACATGCTTAAAGAGTACTTTCATTCAGAGGCCGGTTTTTATTTCAGCAGGAAAAGGTTTTATGTGATCTTACTGCTCTTTTGGGGACTGGGTTACTTTGTGAGTGTGAAGGCCGGTTTTTCATTTCCGGGCGTATATCTAAACTCACCTTATGTGCTCACTTACGCCATTGGCTTAATATCACTGATAAATATTTTTACGATCACCATTTTAGCAGCGCAAATTTTACTGAGAGAGAAAGATGCACATTTTGATGCGATCCTTTATACTACGCCACTGAATAAAAAGAATTTTCTGCTCAGCCGTTTCGGTTTGATCCTGTTCATAACCGTTCTAAGTTATTTTCTGTTTGTGCTGGGTTTTATGACCGGCCATATTATGCAGGGGAATAACAACATTAAATTCACGAATTTTCATTTCCTCAATTACCTGTATCCATTTTTAGTGCTGGTGTTGCCTAACGCCATTTTATGTACTGCCATTGTAAGCACAGCAGGCTGGCTTTCTAAAAACAAAATGTTTATTTATTTATCGGGCCTTTTCATTTATATACTTTATATGATGGTGTCGTTGTTTTCAAACTCACCATTAATTGCCAATGCTTCCCCCGTATCGGCAGATACCATTTCTTTAATGGCAAAGCTCGATCCCTTTGGTATGGCCGCGTTTTTTGAACAAACAAAAACATGGCCGCCATCATTACGCAATACCCAACTGGTGCAATTACAGGGAAACTTTTTACTCAACAGAATTGCCATCCTGCTTGTTTCCACTGTTCTCCTTTTTCTCAGTCAAAGATGGTATCGCTTTACAACCGGTAAAAAAGAAAAAAATAGCAACCGCCAAACAGACAACCCTCGTTCCGGCAAAAGCCTGATGGCCTTTAAACCGGTATTGACGAAAAATACAGGTTCTGCCTACCATTGGCGCACCCTGTGGAGTTTTGTTATATCCGATACCCGGTCAATTGTTAAAAGCAAACCATTTGTATTGGTTGTTATAGTATGGGCCTTTTTCCTCGGCATGGAAATATACAGCGATATCGATGCAGGTATCCGTTTACCTCAACGATATGCCACAACCGGGCTAATGGCAAAAAATATCATGGGCAGTTTCTCCTTCTTTATTTTAGCAGTGCTGTTATTCTACGGTGTGGAAATGTTATGGCGCAGCCAAAATGTAAAAATAGATGCCCTGGAACATACTACCCCGGTTAATACCTCAACAATACTCGCTGCTAAATGTATGGCGCTTGCCATAGTGCCGCTGCTCTTAATTTGTTTCAGCATTCTGTATTGTGCGGTTCTTCAATACCTGTTTCATTATCCGCATATTAAATGGAATGTATATGCCGGTTTGTTTTATGTATTGGGTATCCCTGCAATACTCGGAGCCGTTATGATCATCAGCATACAAGCCATTACGGGAAAAAAATATGCGGGTCTGGTACTGGCAGCCATCTTCATGGTGGTTACCAATACTTTTGTGGGAACCATGTTGGGCCTGCAGCATCCATTATTTCGTTTTGCCAGATCATTCTTGGGCAATTACTCCGACATGAATGGTTTTGGAGCTTACCTCGATGCATTTACTGTAAAAATGTTGTACTGGACAGCCTTTACGCTCATCGTAGGCTTGCTTGCCGGCAAAATATGGGGCGCTGATAACAGAAGCGCATTATTCGCAGGAATAAAGCAATTGAACCCCGCTACCTGCATTATAGCGGCTGTATGTTTTATTACACTGGTTAGTTCAGGAAGAATTATCACAAACAAAACAGTGGTAAAATCAAAATCGGCACAAGCCAACTGGCAGCAGGCATACGAACAAACCTATCGCAGCTATCAGCACATTCCGCAACCAGGCATTAAGGCGGTGAAAACAAGCATCGATCTGTTTCCTGATCAAAACAGGTATACCATAAAAGGCCATTATACACTGGTAAACAAAAATACGGTCCCGCTTGACAGCTTTTTGTTGTATTGCAACCGCAGTGTTGTTTTGAAGAACATTAAGATCGAAAACGCAATGCTTACCAGGAGCGATGCTCCATTCGGGCACTATAGTTACAGCCTGTTAAAACCCTGGCAGCCGGGGGATACCATCAACATGCAGTTTGAAATAGATTATAGCTGGTCGCCGTATAACCCGCACGACCCCGTAAACAGTATTGTGGAAAACGGTGCTTTCATGCGCATCAGCAGGTATTACCCGGTATTCGGTTATCAATCCGGCAACGAAATAGAAGATGACGCAGATCGCCAAAAAAGACAAATGGCAACAGCTACCCGGTTAAAAAAGCCGGAGGACAAAAACTCCGGGCTTTACGACTATGGTTTTATCAACTTTGAAGCCGTTATTTCAACAACAGAGAAACAAACCGCTATTGGCACGGGTGAACTGGTGACCAGCTGGACAGAAAACGGAAGAAACTATTTTCATTACAGATCTCCTGTACCGATCCCTTTTCGTTTTGCGGTATCCTCGGCTGAATATGAAGTAAAAAAAGTTTCACAAAATGGGGTTTCCATTGCGGTGTATTATCATCCTGATCATGCGGAGAATGTAGCGCATCTGATAGAAGAAGCCAGGAACACCCTGGTTTATTGCGAAAAGAATTTTGGCAGGTACCCTTACAAATCTATCAGCTTTGCAGAAATATCAGGTTTTACCGAAGGCTTTGCGGCTACAGCCTACCCGGCTTCAATCTTTATGAGCGAAAATGTGGTCTTTCATGCCGACATAAGAAAGGGTGATAAGAGAGATGTGATCAACGAACTGGCGGGCCATGAGCTTTCCCACGAATGGTGGGGCAACAATCAGATCGCTCCCGAAGAAAGGGAAGGCGCTGCTATGTTAACTGAAACACTGGCCATGTATACCGAACTGATGTTATACAAACAAAGACATGGCACAGTGGCTATGCAGCAGGTAGTCGCCATGCACCAGTCAATTTATGATAATGGCAAAGTTTACAGCACTAACGAACCATTGTATAAAGTGCAGCCGGGCAATGTTTACCTGTCATATAACAAAGGGGTGGTGGTCATGTATGAACTGTATAAACTAATTGGCGAAGAAAAAATAAATTGCGCACTGAAGAATTTCCTTGCCAGGTATGCCTATCCCAATAAACCGCCCACATCTGTTGACCTGATCAATGAATTCTTAAAAGTAAGCAACCCGGCGGTTCACGAAAAGATAAGGCAACTTTTTATAAGATAGCGTTACGGCATCGGCCGGTTGTACAAAAATAAGTTTCACCGTGACCGATCTCAGCACCGGCGCTAACCGTTTCGTCCAATTCAGAACCTGCACCTTCGGAAGTATTTTCGCTGGCAACATTGACCCGAATATTTGCCGCCCCTATCAGTTCGATTTTGCAATAGCATCCACAAGCCTTTCCTGCATGTACTGCGTCCATGCCGGCGCGCATGAATCGTAACACTCGAATTCAGGCACCAATCCTATGTGGGTGAACACAATTTTTGTTTTGCCGGCTTCCTGCGAAATTTCGAAACTGATTTTAGTTCCTTTCCATTCGTCTGTTTTATCAACAAAGCTGAGATTAGCTTCCGTTACAAGCCAGACGGCTTTTTTATTTGGAACCAGCTCTACCAGCTTTTGTTTGGTATAATGAACGCCGCCGCCGGCAAGGAAACTAAATTCATCTCCCAGTTTTTCTGAGCTCCCTTCGAATGATTCTTCATATAAGCCCGACCACCATGCGCTCACATTCAAAATGGTTTTATAGGCCGCTGCTGGTGATTGTTCTACCAAAATGGAGGTAGAGAAATTTTTATCTTTCATGTTATTTTCTGGTTTTTAAAAATGTTAATTGACCTAAATGATAGTCCATGTGGCTGATCCTGCTCAATACAACGTTGAGTTTATTGCGGTGCGGCCCTTTCATAAAATCTTCTTCTGAAACAGCTGTATGTTTTTGAAACCATTCGTCCGGGCCGATAGCTGCAACTTTTTCCGCCAGCACCGTTTTAACCCTGGTCCAGTCCTGCCGCAATTCATTTACCCCCGGCAAATCCCGGGTTTCCCTGTCAGGTGTTTCCACAAATGCGGTGCATATTTCTCATAGCCCAGTAAAGGGAATATGGAATCAGCTAACGTTGTAAGATGGCCCAGTAAATAAATTCCCCTGTTTCTGCCCGGCGCCACTTCTTTCATTAATTGTTCATCAGATAATTCGGATAAAAGTTTATCGAGCTGGCTTACTTTTGAATTCCAGCCATCCAACACCATTCTGATGAGCACTTCCTGCTGTTTTTTGATGTTATTCTCTGTCATTATTCTATTGATTAAAAGTTATTGCTGTGTAAGGCCGCGGATTTAAAACATAAGCATAAATGAACTTTCAGCCTGTTTCTTCCTCAGCATAAAAGTAAACTCTATCTTATAAACGCACCGGGGGTGGTATAGACAATATAGTGGGTTGATTTGGACATATTGCAATTCGACAGGAGAATGATTGAAGCTACCGGCAATACGCCGGTGGAGTATGCTTAAAGATTGCAGGCAGCCTAAGCAGAAAAGGCGCTGGAAAGCGCCTTAAAAAAAACAATTAAAGAATTATGTATGAAGTTGTTTATTCAGGGATCAAAATAATTGCAGTCCATACCAGCCGATCAGGGTGAATACAATACAACGGGTAATAACACCAATACAGCACCAGGTGAGCAACTTCTTAACGTTTGCGTTTAACCCAATACCTACTGCCAGGCTTACCGGTGCGCCAACAGACATTGTTCCTAAAAACCCAAGGCCAACTATGCCATATTTATTCCACAGCGCAAGCATTTTCGGATGTTTCTTTTCCGCGGCGTCTTTGGTAGGCTTTTTTTTGTGAAAGAAGGCCCTGATATTATTGCCTAGAAAGGCTGCGACAAAAGCGCCGACTATACCGCCCGTTACGCTTGCAAAAAAAATGGTCCAGGGTGATAACTTAAAGGCGAATCCGGCAGGGATCGCTGCATAGATCTCAAAAGTGGCAAGGCCGGCTACGGTGAGTATTTTTAAAAACATCTTTTACTATAAGACCCGATTTTATCAGGCCGCGTGAAGATAACTGAATAATATTTCCGGCAAAAGTTCGCCGCAATAAAATATTAATTAAAAGTACAACTATGAAGGTTTTTACATTGGGGAGCCGCTTTAAACCCCTGGCAATGTTAATATTCAGGTAAATTAATCGATTTTCATATATTCAATATCCGATAATACCGGGATCCGTAGAAACGAGCTTTTTTAGCAGATCGACCGCAGTCAGTTACACTAAATTCCCCTGACGCTTCTGACCAATAAAAAAGGCCGCAGTAAATGCAGCCCTTTTTAGAATAGATAATGCTATAATATTATTCAATTCTTCCACCACCGATGGTAAAGCCAACCTTGATACCTACATAACCATTCTTCATGGAAGAAGTAGTTT
>CBIHPC010000119.1:0-17341 GCA_966211305.1 uncultured Niastella sp. | reverse complement strand
GTTGAAAAGGATAACGTGGAAAGGGAACGGCGCTGGCGCAAAATTGCTACGTATTCGTTGATCGCGTTTGGACTGATGCTTATTGGTCACTTCATATTCTCTTATTTGCCGTTTCAGCGAATTGCCGATGATACGGTAAAATGGTATCAGCAGCTCGATCCAAATTTCCATTGGATGTTGCTGGGTGGTTTCCTTGCACAGTTGGTCGACGGCGCCCTTGGAATGGGCTATGGCGTTACCAGCGCTACCATACTGCTATCGGCCGGGGTTAACCCAGTGGCCATGAGTGGTAGTATTCACACCGCTGAAATGTTTGCAAGCGGGGCATCGGGTTATAGCCACTATAAATTCGGTAACGTAAATAAAAAGCTGTTCAAAGCATTGGTGATACCCGGGGTACTGGGCGCCGTATTAGGCGCTTACTTACTGGCGGAGTTAACAAACCTTGGCGCATCGACAGCAGGTGATTATATCAGGCCTGTTATAGCCTGTTATACCATGCTGCTGGGAATTCGCATAATTTGGAATGCTTTTAAAAAGGAAAACCGAAAAAAGAAATTCAAACACTATGGCTGGCTGGCCGGTTTCGGCGGTTTCTTCGATTCATTCGGGGGCGGCGGCTGGGGCCCCATAGTAACAACAACCCTCATCACTAAAGGCCGAAGCCCGCGTTTTGTGATCGGTTCTGTAAGCCTTACCGAATTCTTCGTTACGCTGGCGAGCGCCTTTACATTCTTTACGCTGCTGGGTGTACAACACTGGCAGGTAATAGTAGCCCTGGTTGTTGGCGGTTTACTGGCAGCGCCGCTGGCGGCAAAACTGGCCGGTAAATTACCCCGTAAAACCTCTCTCGTATTATTAGGAATTCTTGTTGTGATCTGGAGCGTGCGAATTATAGTAAAGATCTTATAGTTTCAAATCCCGGTAAAAAAAGGCCGGGATTTAAAATATTATATTAGTCTACTAAATAAATGGACTATATTCGTGTAAGTTTTTCCGGGTAGGCATTCTCCCTGCCGGTATTTTCAACATCTTTTTTAGTCTGGTGAATTAATAACATAATACGTGCAGCACCGATCTCCCGGTAATTATGAAACCGGGATTTATTATAAGCTAATAGTCTAGTAAAATAATAGACTTTTTTTATGTAAAAATCACGAACAATGAAACAGGCAAATCAACCGGGCTGGAAAAAGGTTTCGCAAGCCTTGAACAGCCAACGCTTCACACCGGTAAAACGGGCTAAAAAACTAAAGTATGGTATCCTCGCACCTATAGCCGTTTTACTGTGTTCAACCGCCTTCACGCAGGCTGTTGCCCTTATCGAGATCTCCGGTACGGTTATCAACCAGGAAAGGAATGAACCGTTGCCCGATGTAAGCGTGCAGGTCAAGGGTTCGGTTACGGGAACGGTAACCGACAATACGGGCAGTTTTACAATTCGAACAAAACAAAAATTCCCCTTCACGCTGGTCTTTAGTTCGGTTGGTTTTAAACCGCAGGAGTTGGAAATAAAAAGCCTGAGTTCCAAATTGCAGGTGGCAATGGTAACCCAAACGGTATTGGGCAGCGAAGTGGTGGTAACTGCTTCCCGCTTTCCGGAAAGCATTTTGAAATCACCGGTGGCCATTGAAAAGCTCGACATCAGGTCAATTCGCGAAACACCTGCACCCAATTTTTACGATGCGTTGGAAAATGTAAAGGGTGTGCAAATGACCACTTCCAGTCTGACATTTAAAGTGCCCAATACCCGGGGCTTCAATATACCCAACAACTTCCGTTTTATGCAACTGGTAGATGGGGTAGATATGCAGGCTGCCACACTTGGTGTGCCCCTGGGTAATGCCATTGGCCCCACTGAGCTGGATATTCAAAGTGTTGAAATAACGCCCGGCGCTGCTTCCGCTTTATATGGCATGAGCGCCATAAATGGCATGGCCAACCTCTTAACGAAGAACCCGTTCAACAACCAGGGTTTGAGCATATATCATAAAACAGGGGTTAACCATGTAGATGGCAAAGATCATGATGCGGCTATTTTAACCGAGTCGGCCATTCGTTATGCCAAAGCATTCAACAATAAGTTCGCTTTTAAAGTGAACTTCGGGTATATGCAGGGGATCGATTGGCGCTCCAATACCCGGCTCGATCAAAACCCGAATGATCTCAAAAGCGCCAATCCCGGTTTCCCTTCGCTGAATGGCGAAAACAATATTGCCTTCGATGGCTGGAACCGCTATGGCGATGATGCGCTGGCAGGAAGTAATACATCTTCTATCAGCGGGCTAACGATCGATGGCAGGGCTAACCAAACCCTGCGCGTAGTGCGTACCGGTTATTGGGAAACTGAACTGGTTAGTCCGAAGGTGAGCAACCTGAAATTAGATGCGGCGGGGCATTACCGCCTGAATGAAAATGCAGAGCTGTCTTATTCCTATCGTATTGGTCAAATGGATGGGGTGTTCCAGCGTGGCAATAAGATCCGACTCGAAGATGTAAAAGTGCAGAACCATCACCTTGAGTTGAAAGGAAGCAATTACGTGGTGCGCAGTTATGTTTCGCTCGAGAATACCGGTAACTCTTATAACGTAAAACCCCTGGCCGATAACCTCGACCTGGCCAGTGGCGGCTCCGGCACTGCATGGGCTAACAAATACAAAAATGCTTTGCTTGAATATGCAAATAATAATGGCGGATTGACCTCGGATAACCTCGCGGCCGCTACACTGGAAGCCCGTCGCCAGGCCGATGCCAGCCGGGTAAAACCGGGAACGCCTGCGTTCGATGAATTGAAGAATACCATTATAAAGATCAATAACTGGGACATAAGGTCTGCCACCATTCCCGACGCACCGTCAACCGGCGGCGCGGCATTACGTCAAAAAAGCCGCATGTACCATACCGAGGCGCAATGGGATCTGTCGAAATACGTAAAGTTCATCGACCTGCTGGTAGGTGGCGATGCCCGTATATATGAGATCATTCCCGATGGAAATAATTTCGTTGATTTCGGCCGGCCAGTTGCAGAAAGAAATAAACCCGTAGTGGTTGATGGCAAAGTACCAGACAGCAGTGATTTTGGGGCCAATGTTTATTATAAAAAGTTCGGCGGTTTCACACAGGTTACCAAAACCTTCTTCAACGATAAGTTGAAATTGTTCGGTTCATTGCGGTATGATCACAATCCCGGGTTCGATCCCAAATTCACTCCCCGTGTAGCCGCGGTGTATACGGCGAACCAACGGCATAACTTCCGCGTTACCTGGCAGCAGGGGTATCGTTACCCTGCATTGTTCGAAGCCTTGTCATATGTAAATAACGGCCGCGTAAAACGCGTGGGCAGTTTATCGTATATCAACGAAGGATTAGGTTACCTCGAAAACAGTTATACCCAGGCCTCAGTGGTGAACTTCAACGCAGCGGTAGCCGCCGCCGGAAATACAGATGCAACGGCCCTCGCCAATCGCGATCTGTTGCAGGTAGCGAATTTACCAAAAGCCCGCCCCGAGCAGATCACTTCATTTGAGATCGGATATAAAAGCGTGTTGCTGAACAACACCCTTATTATCGATGTGGATGCCTATACAAATAAATACGACGGCTTCCTTGGACAGGTTCAGGTGTATGTGCCTATTGGAGAAACAGTAGGATCAGATGCGGCAGTGATCTCGATGATCGACCGTAACCGCGATGCAACTACAGCCAGCGGTGGAAATAGCGCCAGCAAAGGGCAGGAGCGCTACCGCGTTTATACCAATGCAAAGAACACTTATTATAATTATGGTTCGGCGTTAGGCGTTACCTGGAATTTTTATAAGAAATACACCGTTACCGGTAACGTGAATTTCAATAAAATTAAAGCCAACAAAACCTACGATATTTTTGTAACGGGTTTCAATACGCCGCAATGGTCAACCAACTTATCATTCGGCAACCGCGAAGTGGTGAAGCATGTCGGGTTCAACATTGTGTGGCGGTGGCAGGATTCGTTCCTGTGGGAGAGCCCCCTCGTGACCGGTAATATTGCAGCTTACAGCACGCTCGATGCACAGGTTACCTACCGTGTTCCGAAAGTGAATGCAAGCGTAAAACTGGGCGGCGCCAATTTACTGAATAGCCGGTACATACAATACGCCGGCGGGCCAACCATCGGTGGTTTATACTACCTCGCGTTTACAGTTGACGGATTGTTGAAATAGAATGAACGACGGAAATTAAAATGGCCGCACTTCAAAGGGGTGTCCGCTTTTTTTTAAAAATCAATTCGATTGTTTTCAATTTAGAATCAGAGGGGAGAAGAGTACCTATAGAAAATTATTCAGGCAGATTTTTCTATTCCAGAGATCACTAATGAAGGAATGGAAAGAGGGTCGATATAGCTACGCTCGAAATAGAAGAACTGATCAGCGAATATAAAAACGCAGGTCGTGAATCGGCGTCTTCAAACAAGGCTCAATAAATACCCCACCGCCGCTCCACCCAAAATAACGAACGCCGAGTTTATCTTTTTTATGAATAACGACAACAGGCTTGCTACGGCGATCAATATCGTTCGCCAGTCAGTTATGGCATCTTTACCCAATGCATAACATACCGCAATTATTACTGCAACAGAGGCAATATTTACTCCATCGAGAAAAGCTGCCAGGGCTGTTGAATTACGCATTTTCTTTACCAATGGGTTCAGCAGCGCAACAAATAAAAACGCAGGGAGAAAAATAGCAATTGTTGAAACAATGGCGCCGGTAAGCCCGTTGATCTGGTAACCAATAAAGGTAACCGATGAAAATACCGGTCCGGGTGTGAATTGCCCAACCGCAATGGCATCTGTAAGTTGCTGATGGGTGAGCATTCCTCTTGTTACCAGTTCGCTTTCTGCATAAGCAAACAAAACATACCCACTGCCATACAGGATGGCGCCTATCTTTAAAAAAATAAAGAATAGTTTCCAGTTTGTGCCGGATGTAAATAGCAAAGCAGACCCGGGCACCTGAAGCAGGAACGGAAAAATTCCTTTTGTGCTGTGTTTTCCGGCGGTCAGTAGCATTGCTACCAGGCCTGCACCGAAAATGACAAAGATCTCATCGATGTGCATCAATGATAACACCAGCGCCGCAGCTCCTATAATGCCCAGTTGTATGGTTTTTAACGATTGTTTCGCCAATGGAAAGATAGCGCTGAGTATAACGGCAATGATAGCGGGTTTTATTCCATAAATAAATGGCTGCACGTGGGGCAATTGTCCATACTGTTTATACAACCACGCAAACATACCGGTAATGATAACGGCAGGCAGTATAAAACAGGCGCCGGCCACCACCAAACCTTTTCCCCCGGCTCTTTCACGCCCGATATGCATGGCCATTTCCGTACTGTTGGGCCCGGGGATAAGATTGGTAGCGCCTACCAGGTCTAAAAAATATTGCGATGTCATCCATTGCCGCTTCGTTACCACTTCTTCCCGCATTAACGCAACATGTGCTGCCGGTCCGCCAAACCCGATAATGCCCAGCTTCAGAAATAGTTTTGCTATTTCAGCCAGGCCCGGCCGCTTGTTGATGGCCGGGGTTGTACCGGTAGTATTATTCCTTTCAGTCACTTGCATGGATGTTAAGTCTTATTGCAAAATAACAATAAGATCAGCATTAAATGCAGCAGACTGGTATTAAGACGTTTCTATTTTCAAATCCTGCATTATGTAAGTTATTTTCGAGTGTTGGCCGCTGCTGTATTGGCGATCCGCTTTGAACGGTTCAGCGCCAGCCAACCGAAGCATGAGCCGGTGAGCCCTATAGCCATGGCCACGATAGCGCCGAGTTTTCCGGAACCGGTGCCAAAACCGCCGTTTGAAAGAATTAACTGAAGGGCGCCTGCCAACACACCGAGCAAACCCGTCACCAGGGCGAATATTGCTTTGGGACGCGAATTTGCAGGGCGCGAAGAACGGATCAGTGCCTGCCGCCCAATGATAACGCTGGTTAGGCTTATGAGGCCGGTTACAAACGATGTCAGTCGCCCGATGGTAATAATTTGCAGGAGCAAACCGATAAAAAGCAAACTGTGCATATTCATTTTTGTTTTTTTAGATTGTGAAAAATTGAAATGGTCCTCAAAGCTAGCCGCGATGAACGTTGCTTTTACGGCGAAAAGACAACAGCTGAAAATGTTGCGATAATGTCAGAACATCTGTCGGTTTTAATTCCAGGGAAGCCGGCGGCCGGGGTTTGCAGGTATTGACAAGCAGAATTATGTCTCGCGAATTACCCTTTTTATAGCGGGAATTAGCTGCGTGGTATCTTCAGTAAATTTTATTTAACTATATTTCTTTTCATTGCAGAAAGCAAAGCAAGTTCAATGATGCGGATTGTAAAATACCGGTACTTTAGTTTTCTGGTGCATACACTGCTCTGGAGCATCGTGCTTTTTTTCCCTTATATTATTTCCAGTGCCGATGATCGTTATAAGATCGGTCCGCTCCCGGGCGCCTATTTTACGTTGTCGCAGGTAGTTCATCTGATCATTTTTTATGGCAATAGCTTTTTGTTGTATCCCAAACTGCTTAACAGGGCTTACTGGTGGTTATATATTCCCGCCGTTGTTTTGCTAATAGCGTTATCTGTGGTCGTAAAATTCTATATAATTACTGTATGGTTTCCCAATGATCTTGCCGATGTAAGAACGCATATGCTCATTCCTTCTGTGATGGTATTTATAGTAAGTATTTTCTATAGCATAACGATTGAGAAGGTCCGCGCAGAAAAGAAGGAAAAAGAAAACGAGGCGGTAAAACTGGCAATGGAACTGCAATTGTTGCGTTCACAGATCAGTCCGCATTTCCTGTTCAATATTTTAACCAACCTGGTTTCTCTTGCCCGAAAAAGATCGGGCGATCTTGAAGCATCGCTTCTGATGTTATCCGGTTTAATGCGTTATATGTTGTATGATGCCAGTAAAAGAATCTCCCTGCAGCAGGAGGTGGAATATCTTGAAAGCTATATAGCCCTGCAGAAATTGAGGTTTGGCCGGGAAGTAAAGATTGTTTTCAATATAGAAATATCATTGGAAGAAAAGAGCTATAATATTGAGCCCATGTTGCTGATCCCTTTTGTAGAGAATGCATTCAAGCATGGTACCGGGTATGCCGATCAGCCTTTTATAAATATTAAGCTAAGTGCAAAAAACGGCATCCTGGTATTTCAGGTAATGAATAAATATGAGGAAGGAACTTCGGTAAGCAAAGATGAAACTTCTGGCATAGGTTTGAATAATGTACGCTCGCGGTTGACGCTGCTTTATCCACAGCGGCATGAGCTGGTAATAGAGAAGGGGAACAACCTGTTCAATGTAAATTTAACACTGCAACTTTTATGATGATGCGTTGTATAATTGTCGATGACGAGCCCCTGGTTCGGGAATTACTGGAAGATAATATCAGGCAGGTGCCTTTTCTTGAATTGGTAAGTTCGTGTAAAAGCGCCACGGAAGCATTGGCGATCTTGCAAAATGAACAGATCGATCTTGTTTTTCTTGATATACAAATGCCCCGGTTAAGTGGCTTGCAGCTTTTACAATCACTTACTCATCCGCCGGTTGTTATCATCATTTCGGCCTATGAAAAATATGCGGTGGAAGGATATAACCTGCAGGTGGCGGATTATATTTTAAAGCCATTCAGTTTCGACCGGTTCCTGAAAGCGTGTAACCGTGCTGCGGAATTGTTCCGCTTAAAAAAAACGGCAATGCCGGAGGGAACAGCAAAGAACTATGATTTCTTTGTAAATGTTGAATACTCACATGTAAAGATCGTTGCTGCTGAGATCCTTTATATAGAAAGTGATAAGGATTATATTAGGATCTATCTTTCTTCGGCTGCCAAACCCGTTATTACCCGCATGTCGTTAAAGAGTATTGAAGCAAAATTGCCGGAGGGCGCATTTATCCGTACACACAAATCCTTCCTGGTGGCCGTTTCAAGGATCACCACCATCAAGCGCGATGTGGTATGCATCGGTTCAACCGAAATACCGGTAAGCGAAACCTTCAGGGAAAATATAGACCGGGTGCTCAGGTAGTAAGGCAATTACTGTTTAACCCGCGTAGTATCATTAGGAAGTTTTATAGAATCTGTCTTAACTGGTACATTATTGTTTTTTGCAGGCAACTGGTTCGTCATTTTTGCCGAACCTGCCGTACCGCTGGCATTGGTATGGTCGTCGGGATTGAACGTCACCGGCATGGGGCCTTTACAGTTGGCCATGCACAGCAAAACCAGCGCGAACAGATATGAATATTTTTGATTCATATGATTGGTATTTAAGAAGGGCGCCTTACTTATCATATAAAAAATCTGTTCCAGCATAACGTACTGTTCCGGTAATTTAAACGAATGTATTGTGGGGAACGATGGCAACAGATCTTAAAAAAGCTCCCGTGTGTGGGAGCTTTTCGTTATCAGCGTTTTGTATTAATACCTTGTTACAACCTGAGCTTAATACCGCCATTTACAATAAAGCCTTCTACCGGCGCATAAATATCTCTGAACACCGGATTATCGATAGTTCCGGTATAGATACTGTCGAACCTCGTTTGCCGGGTGTCGGTAAAGTTTTCAAAGTTGATATACAGCGAGAGTTTTTCCCAAACCCTTTCTACCATAAATCCTGTTATCCAGTATGGTTTTCCGTTGCTGCCGTCATTCAGGATCTGTTTACTGAAATAGTATGCTTCCAACCCAACTTTCCATTTTTCATCTTTTTCATACATCAATACATTGTTCAGACGGTGGCGGGCTGTCAAGGGCAGCCATTTTTTATCATCGAAATGCGTATTGGCATCGGTTAACGTATAACCAATAAACAATTTGAAATCGCCATATAACAGACGCAAATTGGTTTCCATACCTCTTGTATCGAAGTGACCGGTTGAGTTTATAAACTGTGCAGCGCCCGATGGGGTAACTGCCAATACAAGCGGATGGTTCAACCGGGTATAGAAGAACAGGTGATTCAGGCTAACGCCAACATCGCCAATATGGGTACGGTAGTTGATATCCCAGTTGCCACCTATTGAACGTTCATTCTTCGATTGATTGATATTGATCGGCAACAGGTTCTTAAAATGCATCCGTTCTGCATCTTCAGTAAAAATGGTAGGCGTTTTGTAACCATAACCGCCGCCAATACGGGTGGTAAGGTTGGGCAACAGTTTGATCATTGCTGAAACCCTTGGCAGCAATTCGAAGCCATAGTCATTTACATAGTCGCCCCGTAAGCCGGTTTCCAGTACAACATTTTTTGAAACCGTCCAGGCGTTTTGTACAAATACGCCAAAGGTATTATAGTGATAATCGCGCGAGGGATCTGAGTTACGATCAACTTCATCCAGGTCATCGGTCAATACATTGGCGCCTATGACCCAGTCGGCTTTTTCTCCTTTTCTATTCCATGTCAGTTCTGAAAAAGAAGATTGTTGCAACGCATCGAATGTATAATCGGGAATGGTGATCAACCGGTCGAAACGGCTGTAGCTGTTCTTGAACTGCAGTGTAGTGGTTGCGTTTATTTTATGCGCAATACCCAATTGGGTAATGATGCGGTCGGTATTGTTCTTTTCAAAAAAGCCGCTTTCACCATGTTTGATATAATTCATACTGCCACCAGTGCGATCTTCAGTAATATAGGTTATACCAACATTGGCGGTTGTTTTTTTACCATACAGGAACAAGCGCGGGTTTACCGTGTAACGTTCAAATTTTGGAATGGCGGTGAGACCGATATCTGCAGGGTCATAGGCTTTATTGCTGTTGCGCGAGGCAAAAAGGGTAAGGCCTGCTTTACCATACCGTTCACTGTAGAACCCGCTTAGGTCGAGGCCGCCGGCGGATGTTCCGTTGGCCAGAAAACTCAGGTCTCTTTTTTCACCCGGCGTTTTAGATACCAGGTTTACGAGACCGGCAATGGCGCCGCCGCCGTATAGCGTGGATGCGGAACCTTTGATAACTTCCACCTGTTTCAGATCGAGCGGGGCAATTTGTAAAATCGAAAGACCGCCGGAGAAACCTGCATATAACGGATAGCCATCCCTGAGCATTTGAGTATACCGGCCATCGAGCCCCTGTATACGAATGCCTGCGTTAAAGGAGGTGGCTGAGGTTTGCTGTGTTTGAATGCCGGTGCTTTCCGTAAGCAGCATCCTGATATCACCGGGTTTCATATTGGCTTTTTCGCCCAGTTCCTCGCCACTGATCACCTCAACCCGGGTGGGTATATTGGAAATTGTTCTGCTGATACGGGTAGCCGTTACAACAACTTCTTCTTCCTCATCTTCTTCACCTTTTTCCAGCTCAATGTCAACGGTTGGGGAATCAGTCAAAGGAAAAGTATAGGAAACTGTTTTTGCCTCGTAGCCAATAAACGTTATAATAAATGTTTGCTGTCCGGCCGGTATACCGGTAATAACCACCATACCGGTGCTGTCGGCAAAAGCCGGTTTGTTTTTTTCTTTCCAGACTATGGTGGCGCCGGGCAGGGGTGTTTTATCATCGCCGCTTCTGATAGTTGCTTTAAATATATGCTGCGCCTGTGCTGCAATAGTAAAGCAGCACAGGACAATGCCTGTCAATAGGTATTTCATCTTCGTTTACTGATAAGATTAATAAAAGGTGAATCGGTATGTATCAGCTAAAACGGGGAGGCTGAAAGCGGGAAGGATGATAGGTAGCCAATTCAGATAAAAAGAAGGGACAATAATTTGTCTGAACGGCCGGTTCCTGAATGGTGATGCTGACCGGTGCAAGGCTTTCGATGGCATGGGCACAGGCGCCGCAGGCAAAAAACGGGGAGCAATTGCCTTTATCTTCATTATCCTGCGGGTGCTGGTCGTACAATGCGCTGGTTTCGTTACTACAATCGTCGCCGGGGCAACAGGGAACAATGGTGCCGGTAATGTTTACGATCAGTAATAATATGACTAGCAGCGTCTTCACTTTTTCAAAGATAACACTTATTGGGGTTTATGAACGGGTTGGCGGGGGAGATTTGGTTGCCTGTTGACGATTTACCAAAACGGGGGTGCGTGTAAAACCAAAACAACCTGTATTTTTATAATAAACGAATAAGGCATGATAGCTCCCGTACATCCTCACGACTTTACTATCGTACATGAGATCATTAATGACGGCGCCTCGGCATACAAAGGGGTAATTCCCGCAGATAGATGGCACGAGCCTTATATGTCTGCAGAAGAATTGCAGGCGCAGATCGATGATGGGGTAAAATTCTGGTGTTATGTTGAAGGCGAAGAAATGATTGGTGTAATGGGCATCCAGGATAAGGGCGATGTTACATTGATCAGGCATGCATATGTTCGAACAGAGGCAAGAAATAAAGGCATCGGCGGAAAGCTTCTGCAACACCTCACAACTTTGGTATCAACACCAATTTTAATTGGCACCTGGGCCGATGCAGCCTGGGCCATTGGCTTTTATGAAAAACATGGTTTCCGGCAGGTTTCGTTCAATGAAAAAGAGCAATTGCTCAGAAAATACTGGAACATTCCGCTGAGGCAGATCGATACTTCGGTTGTGCTTGCGAGCGGTGACTGGGTGAGTAGTTAATGTCACGTTATTCCTCCAACCACCCTTTCAACACTTCTCCGATCTTCACCACCTCAACCATAAACCCATCGTGCCCATACACTGAATCTATTTCAACAAGCGTACTATTGGGCAGGTGTTGTTGCATATGGCGTTGCTCTTCGAGCGGACAAAGAATATCGCTGCTGATACCTATCAGTAACGTTCTTTGCTTTACGCTTTTCAGCATGGCCTCCGCATCACCGCCGCGGCCGCGGGCGATATTATGGGTGTCGAGCGCTTTGGTCAGCATCCAGTAGCTATATGCATTGAAACGTTTCACCAGTTTCTCGCCCTGGTAATTGATATAAGAGGCCGCTTTGTAGTCATCCAGCTTTTCGGTGTCGGTATCGGTTTGTTTTTGCACCATAATGCCATAGTTGCGGTAGGTAAGCATCCCAATGGCCCGGGCGGCTTTTAGTCCTTTTTGTCCGGCCTCGGGCGTGTCGTGTTGCCAGGTGCAATCGGCTTCTATTGCCAGTCGCTGGGTGGCATGTACGGCTATACCCCAGGCGCTTTCGGTGGGGGAGGTAGCCAGTAAGAACAGGTTTTTGATCACGGCCGCTTCCATAATGCTCCATTCAAGGGCCTGGTAACCGCCCATGCTGCCACCCATCAGCAGGTGAATGCTGTCGATACCGAGGTGCCGGCGCAAAAGAATGTGGGCATTTACCATATCGCGAATGGTGATCAGCGGAAACTGGTGGGTATACGGTTTTCCCGTTTTGGGATTGATACTCAACGGACCGGTGGTACCGTAACACGAACCGAGAATGTTGGCGCAAACAATAAAGTACCTTTCGGGGTTAATTACACAGCCGGTTCCCACCACACCCTGCCACCAGTCGGCAGCGTCGGAATTGGCGGTTAACGCATGACATACCCAAATGACGTTGTCTTTTTGGGCATTTAACGTTCCATAAGTATGATATGCAATGGTTAATGAAGGCAGTTGCGCCCCGTTTTCGAGATTGAAAGGTTGATTATATTCAAAACGCTTCATTGGCCCCTGGCTAATAATTAAGGGTGCAAAGTAAATGCTTGCATGAATTACATTTGCAAAAATCTTTACCATGATAAAAATTGAATTGGAAAGGGTCGAAGGTGATTTCGGATTTGAAGCGAAAGATGCCAGCGGGCATACCGTACGGCTGGATACCAGCCCGGAAGGCGGCGGCACCAATTTCGGCGTACGCCCCATGCAAATGCTCCTGATGGGCCTTGGCGGGTGCAGCGGTATCGATATCGTGAACATCCTAAAAAAACAGCGGCAGACCATAGATGGGTTCAATATGAAAATAGAAGGGGAGCGCGAAGCGGGCAAAGAACCCTCCATCTGGAAAAACGTGACCATCGTGTTCGAACTTACCGGCAATATCGACCCCGATAAAGCCAGAAGGGCCTGCGAGCTGTCGATGGACAAATACTGCTCCGTTGCCGAAACCCTGCGCCGTGCGGGTGGAGAGCTGAAATGGGAGGTGAGGGTTAACCAAAGCCAGAAGGCATAAAGGCAGCCAGGCAATGCGGCAAAGGCCATTATATAATCAGCGACAGTGCTGCTATCAGCGTCTGTTGTGTCACTCACTTCAGGGTTCTGATCGCTATTCGGCTGCCAGCAATTGTACGCGAGCCATGAAGTGCGGCCATCCAACAATAAACTATAAACAAGAAACCATAAACCATAAACTAATTCATGCATCCGATAAGCAAAGCAATACGCATTCATACCGATCGTACCAACGAAATGGAGCATTCTTCACCCATGTTCCTTACCAGCAGCTTCTGCTTCGATAACTCCGAAGATATGCGGGCTGCTTTTGCCGACGAAACCGACGACAATATTTACAGCCGTTTCAGCAATCCCTCCGTTCAGGAATTTGTTGACAGGATGGTGGCCCTCGAAGGTGCCGAAGCCGGTTACGCTACGTCCTCGGGTATGAGCGCCATCTTTGCTTCGTTTATGGCATTGCTTAAAAAAGGCGATCACCTCCTTTCCTGCAACGCCATCTTTGGCAGCACCCACACGGTGATCACCAAATACCTGCCCAAATTCGGTATCGAGTATACGTACGTGCCGGCCGATAAACCCGAAGAATGGGAAAAGGCCATTCAACCCAATACCAAAATGATCTATGTAGAAACGCCTACCAATCCCGGTCTGGAGATCGTTGACCTCGAAGCTGTTTCTACCATTGCCAAAAAACACAATCTTATTTTGAATGTCGATAACTGCTTTGCCACACCGGTGAATCAACGGCCCATTGATTTTGGGGCCGACCTGGTGGTGCATTCCGCTACCAAATGGATCGATGGCCAGGGACGTGTGCTCGGCGGCGTTATTGTTGGTAAAAAAGCGCTCATTCAGGATATTTATTTATTCTGCCGCAGTACCGGTCCGGCATTATCTGCTTTCAATGCCTGGGTTTTGAGCAAAAGCCTCGAAACCCTCGATGTTCGTATGGAGCGTCATGGCAACAATGCCCTGCAACTGGCCAAAGCGCTGGAAGGCCATCCAAAGATCAAATGGCTTAAATATCCTTTCCTCGCCAGTCACCCCCAGCACCGCATTGCGTTGAAACAAATGAGGAATGGCGGCGGTATCGTTTGTTTTGAACTGGCGGGCGGGCTCCAGAGCGGTCGAAAGTTTCTCGATAACCTGAAAATGTTGTCGCTCACCGCCAACCTCGGCGATACCAAAAGCATTGCCTCGCACCCGGCAAGCACCACCCACGCCAAACTCACCGAACAGGAGCGACTGGCAGTGAATATCACCCCCGGTTTAATTCGTATTTCCGTGGGGCTCGAGCATGTTGATGATATCATCAGCGACATTCGCCAGGCGCTTGAAGTTTGTTAAGAAGGGAGAGCGCAAGTGACGGGAATCATTAATTTGAATGCCTGTCATCATAGCATAGGAGGTAAGGGAACATTAACTTTATGACAGATTCTTTTTCATAATAAAAAGTTTTAAAAATTGAGCTGGTAAACGGGTTGGATCTCCAACCCGTTTGTTTTTCCGCGGCACCTCCAAAAATCGTATCTTTTAATAAAAAGGATATGAAACGGCTGGCGCTGAAAGAAGTGATTGATAAGCATATAGGCAGTATAAAGAAGTGCTGTGACCGCATGCCCGGCTGTTTTGACCAGGAAGATATCCACGATCTCCGCGTTGACTATAAAAAAACAAGGGCCTTCCTCAGGTTGCTGCAACTGGAAAAAGATTCCGGCGATCTGCAGCTCCCCGATAAACTGAAAGCGGTTTATCAAACTGGTGGTAAGGTAAGGGATCTGCAATTGTTCCTGCCCCAACTGCATGCCCTGCCTGTAGTAAATGATATTCCCACCTGTATCACCCGATGGAAAAAGCAGTTGTTTGCTTACAAAGAGCAGGCAGTTGTTGCAATTGAAGAGGTGAACTTCAAAAAGATCAGGCAAGACATCATACATGAACTGCCTGGTGAACTGAAGGAAGATACCGTAAAGAAGTTCCTTCACCATAAAGTGGCAGCCATTCATATCATACTACTTGCCGCTGATGATGAAAATGACCTTCATGCTATTCGAAAACAACTCAAGGATATCATTTATGTCATTCGCATTTACGAGAACGATTGGGGCATCCCGTTCCCCATTAGCGCCTGGAATGAAAAGGAGTTAAGCGAGCTGGCTTCACAACTCGGCGATTTCAATGATCGCTGCATTGCCATTTCGTTGTTGCCATCTGGTTATAGCGATGAGATCGGCGAGGGCGAAAGAACTATTTTACAGGCGCTGCAAAATAAATGGCTGAAAGAGAAAAATGTTCAGGAACAACAGTTGCTGAAACAGGTTAGAGAGTTTAGATTGGAACATGCGGTTTGAGAGCGAAAAACAGCCGAAAGCCGAAAGCCAAAAGCCGAAAGCGAATACAAATACAGCTTAAAGGGGGGCGTTCTTCATTTCTCATTTCCCCTGCCTTCCCATAATCCCCTTCATCACCTCTGTCAACTTGTTAACTCGTTAACTCGTCAACTCCTTCTGTATTCCACTTCAACATTGAACATTCAAGATTCAGTATGCTGTATCCCCTCACCCAACACCCGCTCCATCGCCATACTCCTCGATCCTTTAATAAGAAAATAAGTATCTGCGAACGATTGTTTCTTAAACCACCCGGCGGCTTCTGTTGAATTAGCCAGTTTTACGAACGGATGATCGATCTTCAGGAAATCTCCACCAACGAGTACAACCGCTTTCCATGAGTGCTGCTTGATGAGTTCAATAATTGCTTCATGCTCCTGCTGGCTTTCCTGTCCCAGCTCGGCCATTCCGCCCAGTATCAATACTTTACTGGCGGCCTGTATACCGGCAAAGTTCTCAATGGCGGCCTTCATGCTGGTAGGGTTGGCATTATAGGCGTCGAGAATGAATTTATTGCCATTCTTTTCAATCAGCTGAGAGCGGCTGTTCGATGGGGTATATTGCTCTATAGCTGTTTTTATCTTTTCATCGGGCACATTGAAGAACTTACCGGCGGTTACGGCTACCAGCACATTGGGCAGGTTATAAGCGCCTACCAGTTGTGTTTGTATCGCCGGCAGCGTGGCGCCTTTTGATATGGAAACCGTTAAGAAGGGCTCGCTTTGTTTTACTGCGCCCTGTATGTCTGTTGAACTGGCAGTACCGTATTTGATCACTTTGGGAATGCCCGCACTCATCGTTTGCAGGTACTCATAATCCCACATAACGAATGCGGTACCGTTATGGGTGCGTAAATAATCATACAGTTCGCCCTTTCCTTTACGTACGCCCTCTATGCTGCCAAATCCTTCGAGGTGGGCTTTACCGCAATTGGTAATAATGCCGTGGGTGGGCAGGGTATATTCGCAATAGCTGGCAATTTCGCGCAGGTGATTGGCGCCCATTTCTATTACCGCCATTTCTGCATCGTCCTTTACCGATAATATGGTAAGCGGAATGCCGATATGATTGTTCAGGTTGCCCTGTGTAGTGTAGGTTTTAAAACCAGCCGACAGAACGGCATGCACCAGCTCTTTGGTAGTGGTTTTCCCGTTGCTGCCGGTAATGGCTATAAATGGTATGTCGAACTGCCGGCGATGGTATTTGGCCAGCTGCTGCAGGGTGGAGAGCACATCGTCAACAATAATGATGCGATCGTTTGGCGTTGTCCCGCCAAAGGCGGGATCATCAACCACGGCATAGGCCGAACCTGCTTCCAGCGCCGCTGCGGCGAATTGATTACCGTTGAAATTGGGACCTTTCAATGCAAAAAAGAGATCGCCTGTTTTCAGTTTCCGGGTATCGGTTTGCACCGAAGGATATTTCATGTATATATCGTAAAGTTTTTCAATCGTCATAAAGCAAATTTAAGTTACAACGCTTGCCCCACAAACTGGGAGTTTATGGTTTGTGGTTTGTGGTTTCTGGTTCTTTTATTGCAGAAAACGCTGCATCATTCGGCATCCTGAATGCGCAAGCGAGTTGCAAGGCGCGGTAGCAACATCAAACCAAAAACCATAAACAACAAACCTCGATAGCGCGGCAGCAACCATAAACCACAAACTACAAACAAAAGCCCCGACGGAGTACCGTCGGGGCTTTATATAGAATTTGAAATAACCTATTATCTTTTTCTTGTGTTCTGGCGTCTTGATGGGTAATTGATACCGGTTTTGCGGCCATTACCTTCAGGGCTGCCAAGGCGATCCA
>CBIHPC010000118.1:0-17487 GCA_966211305.1 uncultured Niastella sp. | reverse complement strand
TAGTTTCTAAGTTTTGCTACAGCTTCCATTTTTATTATTTCTGATTTCTGATCCCCGGTATTTCAATCCGGGGATATTGAAATTTTATTAACCAACTTTTTTACTAGAGTGTCCTTTGAACTGGCGTGTAGGAGCAAACTCGCCCAGCTTATGACCAACCATGAATTCGGTTACATATACCGGAATGAATTTGTTGCCATTATGCACAGCAAATGTGTGGCCCACAAAATCTGGAGTGATGGTAGAACGACGGCTCCAGGTTTTGATCACACCCTTCTTTGCTTTACCATCGTTGATGTTAAGTACCTTGTTCTCCAGCTTGGCGGCTACATAAGGACCTTTTTTTATTGAACGAGCCATTATTTGTTAATTTGATAATGTGATAATTAGATAATGTGATAATTAAAACCATTAGCACACTACTTGGCTAACTTCTTACCATTTTTACGTTGAATGATCAGTTTATCGCTTCCTTTACCTCTTTGGCGTGTTTTCAGACCTTTGGCGTATTTACCGGTTCTTGAACGCGGGTGACCACCTGAAGCCTTACCTTCACCACCACCCATCGGGTGATCTACAGGGTTCATGGCAACACCACGGTTGCGGGGTTTGATACCTCTCCAACGGTTACGGCCTGCTTTACCCATCATTTCGAGGTTGTGATCACCATTACTTACCACACCTACAGTAGCGTAGCAGTTGATGAGGATCTTTCTCAACTCCCCGGAAGGCATTTTCAATACAGCGTATTTTTCTTCTTTGTTGGTAAGCTGTGCTGAAGTACCAGCGCTGCGAACCAGTTTACCACCCTGGCCAGGTTGCATTTCAATGTTATGCACGTTGGTACCCAGCGGCATGTTCTTCATCTGAAGCGCATTACCAACTTCAGGAGCTACGGCGTCGCCAGCCAGAATGGTAGCGCCAACCTGTAAGCCCTGGGGAGCCAGGATATATCTTTTTTCACCGTCTTTGTAGTTTATCAGCGCGATAAATGCAGTACGGTTCGGATCGTATTCGATAGTTGCTACGGTACCGGGAATATCTTTCTTGTTACGTTTGAAATCGATGATACGGAACATTTTCTTGTGTCCGCCACCCATATAACGCATAGACCTTCTACCCTGGGCATTACGGCCACCAGTAGATGTTGTTTTCTCGAGAAGACTTTTTTCCGGTTGATCGGTAGTGATTTCAGCAAACGCATTTCCGATTCTCCAACGCGTTCCTGCTGTAATCGGTTTGTATTTTTTAAGTGCCATGTTTTCGTCTTATACTGTTATAAAATCTTTTGTCAATTCTTTGCGGCGATTGACTCGCCATTCTTTAACCCTTACTAACGGTAAGGTTTAGATGTTTCCGTACAGATCGATGCTTTCACCTTCTGCAACTTTAACATACGCTTTTTTGTAGGCGGGTTTTACGCCTGAAATAAAGCCGGATTTCGTGAACCGGTTCTTTGCTTTACCGGGCACCACTACCGTATTTACTTCTGTAACCGTTACGCCGTAAAAGCTCTCAACTGCTTTTTTAATTTCCAGTTTGTTTGCTTTGCGGGCTACACGAAAAGCAAAAGTTCTTCTGGCATCAGACAGCTTGTTGCTTTTTTCGGTAACGATTGGTTTTATCAGTACTTCTGCGAGTTTCATATTACTCTGTTTGAAAAATTTGTAATTAGCTAATCAGCCTTTAATTATGCTTCAACACCATCTTCACTGAACAACTTTGCCACACCTTCGGTCAGCAACAACACATCGGCATTCACGATATCGTATGTATTGATATCAGCGAACTGAATGCTCAGTGCATTGGGGATATTACGAACGCTCAATTGCAGGTTCTCATCATATTCGGGTAATATCACCAGCGTTTTCTTGTTTTCGATCTTCAGGCTGCTCAGGATATCAATGAATGTCTTTGTTTTTGGCGCATCCAGGTTGATGTCCTCAACAACTACAATTGCATTCTCTTTAGCTTTATAAGACAGTGCGCTGATCTTAGCCAGATCTTTCACTTTACGGTTCAGTTTGAAATCGTAATCGCGGGGTTTAGGCCCGAAGATGGTACCACCACCTTTGAACAACGGGTTGCGGATGTTACCTTTACGAGAACCACCAGTACCCTTCTGACGGTGCAGTTTTTTGCTGGAACCTTTAACTTCCAGACGGGTTTTCACTTTGTGCGTACCCTGACGTTGTGCAGCCAGATATTGCTTTACAGCCAGGTAAACAACGTGGTTGTTGGGCTCTGTTCCGAAAATATCATCTGCTAATTCTACAGAACGACCGGTTTTTGCACCCTTTATACTTAAAACATCTACTTGCATCGTACTTTATATTTAAGATTACCTCCCGAACCAGAGCGGGATAAATCTGCAATAACAAAATTATTTTTGAATGTATACTATCGCGCCATTGTGGCCGGGAACAGATCCGTTCACCAGGATGTAGTTCTTATCAGGGAATACTTTCAGGATCTTCAGGCTTTTAACTTTCACGCGATCGTTACCCATACGGCCGGCCATGCGCATACCTTTGAATACGCGTGAGGCATCTGATGAGTTACCAATTGAACCCGGAGCGCGCTGACGATCGTGCTGACCGTGGCTTTGCTCGCCCACACCACTAAATCCGTGACGTTTAACAACACCCTGAAAACCTTTACCCTTTGTAGTACCTACAACGTCAACTTTTTCACCTTCGGTGAAAATGTCAACAGTGATAGCATCACCTAAATTTTTGGCGGTAAAATAATTGCGGAATTCTTTTACAAATTTCTTTGCGGCTGTATTGGCCTTAGCGAAGTGATTTTTTTCAGCAGCGATAGTGTGCTTTTCATTCTTGTCGCCATAAGCTAACTGGATAGCGTTGTATCCGTCTGTTTCGGCGGTTTTAACCTGGGTCACAATACAGGGACCTGCTTCAATGATGGTGCAGGCTGTTTGCTTGCCATCTG
This sequence comes from uncultured Niastella sp., assembly GCA_966211305.1. Classification (GTDB taxonomy): domain Bacteria; phylum Bacteroidota; class Bacteroidia; order Chitinophagales; family Chitinophagaceae; genus Niastella. Next base: position 14,535 of record CBIHPC010000118.1, on the reverse strand, counting down.
CACTGAAGATGCTGGTCATCCCGATCTTTTTACCAATGATTCCTTTCATCGTTGTTCGGTTTGTGCCCTCGTGGTTGAAGAGACATTTGCGGTAATGATTGCAGAACGGGGGCGTTCTGAAGAGGCGCATCCACCAGGCGGCAGACGGGCACACAACCATGAGCAACTTCAATCTCCGTTTGCTGCCGACCTTTTCCGTTGTTCACCCTAATTGTAAGGGTTGCTTTAGAAGTACCGGCAGTAAACTAACCTCGAAGGGCTAGTTCATATTTTAAAATTTTTATAACCTGTTTCATTCGGAACCGCTCCCGAGCGCTTTACACTCCTGTTTTCACAGGCGGTTCAATTAGTTAACCCAGCGCTGCTTTATCTGTTCGCCTTTCGGCGAAAACAAAGTTTGCAGATAGGATTGAAAGAACTTTATGAAAAAACCCTGTCAGGATTTTAGAACCCTGACAGGGTTCGTACAATGCTTATCAAGCTTTGATCTCAACCTCAACACCACTGGGTAAGTCTAACTTACTCAGGGCATCCACAGTACGGCTAGAAGAAGTATAAATATCCAACAACCGTTTATGGGTGCACAACTGAAACTGCTCACGACTTTTCTTATTCACGTGGGGTGAACGCAATACGGTGAATATTTTTTTACGTGTAGGTAAAGGAATTGGACCTGTTACCACAGCGCCAGTGCTGCGAACGGTTTTTACGATCTTTTCGGCAGATTTATCAACCAGATTGTGATCGTAAGACTGTAATTTTATTCTGATTCGCTGAGACATATTGCAAAACCCAATTTTTCCATTGGGGATGCAAAGGTAGGGGTTGTTAGTTATTGAGCAAAAGATTTCTCAATTATTTTTGCTCAGCGCGTGAAAAAAATCGAAAAAAGGCCATTTCCGGGGGTCTCCGGCACCGTTTTCAGCATTTTTCGGGCTTCCCGGGGCTTTGGCTACGCTCCATTTAATGGCGCTCCCCGCCCCTTCTTTCCCATTTTGAATTACTGTACTTAATAACATGCCGGCCGGGTTTTGGTTCACCGGCCGTTGCAGCACCGGTTTAATTAAGCCCCGCCCGCCCGGGCCAACGACCGCCCTAATTGGGCGAACTGGACATTTTATCTGCCAAAACCGCTATAGACCCGGCCGCCACGGCGCCAAACACTACAGCAACCGCGGCCCCGGATGAGGAGGTGCGCGAAATATAGAACTGGTTGCCCCGTTTCTCTTTATTCAACCATATGATGCCCGGCGGCTGGCCCGTAAAGATCAGCTGGGAAAGGAAGAAGGAATGCTCGTACGATACCGGTTTGGCCGTAACCTCCCCTACCATCAGCGTAAGGTAACTTTTGAACCTGAGCGGCGAATTTGCTTCAGTGAACGCAGCCGCTTTCACCTGCAGGTTATACCCCTCTGCGGCCTGGTACTTCAGCCGGTGAAATTCCGACTCCGGCACATTGTCTAAATGCCTGTCGGTTAAACCTATGGGGCTCCTGGTGAAAAACGATTGGGGCGGCACAAAATCAATTGCCGGGGGCAGGCTTACCGTGGCATTTATACTGCCCGAACCGAAAGTGGTGCCGCCTGCCCGGGTACCGGAATTATATGAACTGCTTTGTACATCACCTTCTATTCGCATTTCCGACGGCACATAACTTACAGCCCGGTCGTTGATAATAACGGCCGACTTCCTCCAGTCGATATAAAGCGGTACCTGCAATTTGTTTTGAACGGTGATGTTCACGGGTGCATTGGGGCCGTTAAAATTGTATATCAGGCGCAGGCTGTCGCTCTCATATATAAATTCCTGTTTCTCATTCATCGGCATCTTTGCACTGCTAACGGTGCCGTACTGGTAGGTTTTGCAGGAGGAGGTTAAAAGTAATACGATAACGGTAATGGGTAAACATCTCAGCATAACATTTTTTCTCACAAGTTAGCCGAAGCCCTGACCGGCATCTGTTAAGGATCATTGAAATAGCAAAGTTTTAATACTTCGCCATTAAACTTTTTTCATATAAAAAATCACCTGCATCAGTATGGGATCAGCTCTATATACGGTACCAGCAGGTGGCTGAACGATTTACGGTCTGCCGGGTCTGTGAATGGTGGTGCATGATCGCCCACCAGCAGGAAATGCGCTTTGGGAGCACCGGGTTTGCTTAATTTAACCGCCAGGTCTTTAAATAGCAGTTGGAATTGATAAGCTATTTGCAAAACATTTTCAGTTACGCCCTTCGTTTTCCATTTTTCTGCAAACGTCAGATACTTTTCATCATGTATTTCAATAAGCGGCAAATGGGTGCTTAGTGTAACCCAGTAATAAAACTCTTTTCTCTCTGGTTCACTGTTCATCTTATTCATGAGCCATGTATTGATGGACGTATCGCATATTCCATGAAAAGACACATCGCCACACATCGCCATAGATACTTTTCTAAAATCTTCGGCAAACATAGTTTCCTGTACGCCCAATGCCGGCCAGATCTCTTTTCGTTTGTAAAACTGTGATGAAAAGCCATGCAGTCCTATGACCCTGTATCCATCCTTTTGCTTTTTTACAAACAGGGATTTTTGTCGAATCATTGATTTTTCATTCAACCACTTCGGGTTAGCCTGGAAAGAGTGGAATAAATAACCAGTGATCTCCCGGAACTCTCCTGCCTGGGTAAGAAATTTATATCGCTGCTGGCCTTCCTTTATTTTATACAAACTGCTTATTTCAATTTGATGCAGGGGCGAAATAACTTCACTTCGTAAAGCAGTGTCTTCCAGTAGCCCCCAGGATTCAACGAGCACCAACACCTCTTTTTTACAGGACAAACTATCCGGTTGCCGGGCAAAAACAGTATGAGCTACAGAACCTAAATACTCCACTTTCTGCTCCTGCTTTTTAGCACTAAACATTGTAAGACTTATAGTCCTGTAAATACCGTAGGTGGGCACACCTACAATATTGGTATTAAGATCTAATAATTTAACAGACCATTTTCTTAAGGGGCCGTGCCCGTTAAAGAAATCAACTATCAGCAGTCCTACGATAAATGGCCATAAAAACTTTAACCGCAAAAAGGAATAGGTGCGGTTATACCGTTCTAAGGCCAATGTAAAAAGTGCAATGGTGAGAGCAATAAATACTGCGAGCAAACCGGCCCATTTCAGCAAACTGGCCACTGACAAGTTGGGCATTTTGGCAAGGGCATGAAATACTTCAAAAAAGTCCATGAAAAATAGCGAGCATGCGGAGCTTACTATGTCAAAAAGTGAAAACAGCACCCAAAATCCTATGAATAACTTACGGGAAATATAGGGATAAAAGCAGGCCAATACCAGGTACTCCCATACAAAAATGCCCCTTATCATAAACACTTTTAACTGAACGCCCCAGCAAATAAGATTAGGCACTACCATAATCAGCAGAGCTGCACATAACCATCGCCACACTTTTTTATTTTGAATTTCCATACACAGGATAATTACTTAAGCCACGTATATAATATATAAACAGCACCTGTAAGTAAAGCGCCTATGACATCGTCCAGCACAATACCAATGCCCTGCTTTATTTGCTCAACCGGCTTAAACAATGGTTTAAAAATATCGAACAACCGCCATATAAGAAAGAAAACCAGGTAATGAAAAAGCGCATGTGGAATAACCCATAACACGATCATCGATCCTATCACTTCATCCAGTGTAAAACAGGACGGATCGTGGCCGATACATTTTTCGAACCTGTAACCCAGGTAAAACGACAAAGGCAGTAATACCAGCAATGCGCCACCAAGCACTATTTCCGACTGTATAAACCATGCAGCCAAAAATACCAGCGCGCTGGTTACGGTGCCCGGTGCTTTTATTTTATACCCTACATAAAAAAAAGAGCCGGCTACTTTTTCCCAACGTTCCAATTCCATTTTTTCAATAAGGGTTTTACTAAACCGGTATATGATAATGCGATGATAACCACCTCCAGCATTGTATGTAACCAATTGCGTACATCAGTTAAAGGTAACCACCGGTACAATTCTTCAGCGAACAGCAGGATGCTATAAAAATAAGATAACGCTGTTTTTAATTTACTGATGAACAGCGTGGGCGCCTGCTGATATTTATTATTTGTAAAGGAACGTATACGAATTATCGTTTGTACTATCTCCCGAGCGAAGTATACCACCGTAAACCATACGCTGATATTGCCCGATAAACAAAACCAGGCAAAGGCGCCCAGCAATACCACTTTATCGGCAATGGGATCAAGTAATTGTCCCCAGACGGTGCGCGCGTCGAATTTTCTGGCCAGCCATCCATCTACCCAATCGGTGAAAACGATCGCCATAAAACAAGCCAGGCGTATGCCGGTGATCTTCCTGTCGTAGAATATTGTTATAAACAGTAAAACACCTGTCACAATCCGCAGAATGGTGACCATGTTGGGCAACCATACTGGCAACCGGTAACTGGATGTATTTGTCATTGTAATTCCCAAAGATAACTACCTTCTGCGCGGTTGCGCCCTTATGGTCACTTACCGCCCGGTTCGCAATGCGCCTTCAGGTAACTGGTGTACAAAGTGCTTAAGTGTTCAAACGTTCCCGGCCCTTCAGAAATACTATGGGTGCGGTTGGGATAACTCATAAACTGAAACTGTTTATTGTATTTGATCAGTTCGTTCAGCAACAGCTCGGCATTCTGATAATGCACATTGTCATCACCGCTGCCATGAATATACAATAGGTTGCCCTTCAGGTTTTTTGCATGCGTTACAGGCGAACCCTGTATATAATCTGTACGGTTTTCCTGCGGCAGCCCCATATAACGCTCCTGGTATACATTATCGTATGTAAAAATGCTGCCGACAGCCGCTACAGAAATACCGGTTTTGTATATGTCAGGGTATTGAAACATAAGGTTAAGCGTGGCGGAGCCGCCCCCGCTCCATCCCCATACCGCAACGCGCGAAGCATCTACAAAGGGCCATTTGCATACTTCCTTTGCAGCCATTGCCTGGTCGCGGATGTTTACCCGTCCTATATTACGATAGATCACCTTGCGCCAGTTACGCCCTTTTGGAACGGGCGTACCGCGATTGTCGATTGAAATATAAATGTACCCGTCGGCGGCCATATCGCCTTTGTACAGGAAATTGTCTGCAGTGTGAAACTGGTCTTTCACATTCTGGCCCCAGGGCTCAGTATATACATAAAATACAACCGGGTATTTTTTACTGCTGTCGAAGTTGTGAGGCTTTACCATCCAGCCGTCCATTTCAACCCCGTCTTCTGTTTTTACTTTGAAGAATTCGACCCCATTCTTTTGGGCGCTGGCAATTTTATCATTTACCTTATTCTCTCCATTCAACCCTTTATGATTGGGCAACGAAACCCACTCTTCGGTAAAGGGAGTATAGTAGTTCGAAAATACATGGCGGGCAAATGCGGCTGTTGGTGAAAGGTCATACTCATGGGTACCTTCCTGGCCAACGGGCGATACCCGTTCTGTAGCGCCCTTACCGGTGAGTCTGGTACGGTACAGGAATTTCTGCGTAGCGTTATTGGGCGATGCCAGAAAATACACATAGCCGTTCTTCTCATCGATGCCGGCAATATCCATTACATCGTAATCGCCATTGGTTATGCGTACTTCCTTTTTTCCGTCGCGGGTAATGCGGTACAGGTGCCGCCAGCCGTCTTTTTCCGAGGCCCAGATAAATTCCTTACCGCCGCCAAGCCAGTCCCAGCCACCCCAGATGTAATCATTATCCCAGGTTGGAAGGATATCGATCCAGGCTGAATCTTTTTCGGTATATATAACCTGTGAAGCGCCGGTTTGGGCGTTGCACAGCATGAGGTCGCTTTGATTCTGATGGCGGTTCAGGTGTTGTATAATGAGCTCATTGCTGTTGCCTGCCCATTCCATCCGCGGCACATAACTTTGTAATGCGGCATCGGTAGGAATTTCCATCCATTGGGTTCTGGCAGCAGCGATGTCAACCACCCCGATCTTATAAGGGGAAGGCGGTTCGCCGGCAATGGGATATTCAACCGGTACGGCAAAAGGATAAATGGAATCGGTATTGTTCACCATCAGGTAATCCTTTGTTTTGCGGGCGTCTATCTGCCAGTAAGCAATATGTTTGCTATCGGGGCTCCAGCGGAAACCATCGCGACAAAAGAATTCTTCCTCATATACCCAGTCGAACGTTCCGTTTATGAGTTTTCGGTTACCATCCTGCGTAAGCTGCTGCACATTTCCTGTTGCCAGGTCTTCCACAAACAAATTATAATCGCTTACATATGCCACTTTTGAGCCGTCGGGCGAAAATTTGGCGAACATGAGCGAGGAAGGCGGGCGGTTCTTGCCCAGTTTGGTCAGTTTTCCTGTATTCGTATCAAATACCCAGTAGTCGCCGCGGGTTTGCAGCCGCCATACCTTTTTGGTATTGGTAAAGAACAGGATCTTTTTTTCATCGGCCGAAAAACTAAAACTGCGGCTATTCAACGGCGCGTTTTTCCCTTCGGGTGTTAACTGCTTCGTTGATACAACAATGGTTTTTGTTTGCTTCGGCAGGCTGTATAAACCCAGTTCACCCTCCTCAAACCGGTAATAGGCGTTGCCACTCTTTGCCCATTTAATGGCGCCGCCCTGGGCCAGCAGGGCTGCCGGTGCAAGCACGGTGAGCATAATCAATGAAAAAGTCATGAGGGCTTGCCCTGAGCGAAGCCGAAGGGTCGAAAAATGCATGTTGATACAATTTGGGGCAGGAAATTAAGACTTTGAACGCAAACAAATGTTACCGAAAATAAAAAACGTGAAACGGCAAACGTGAAACGTGAAAGGGCTACCTGAATTCAAAACTCACGCATTTTTTCCGGGAACAACCGGTAAATACAGCACCCCGGTGAACTTCAACTAAGCCACTGATTGCAATAACCGCGCATTTTTCGCCGATAAACGTGAAAACGCAGGGGCAAAAAAAAGCCCCTCCGCATTAGCAGAAGGGCCTATAGTAAGAGATATGAGAACGCTTATTAGTCAGCTTTCACTTTACCTTTCGACTTGGCGATCACTTCTTCAGCGATGTTGGTCGGTGCAGGTGCGTAATGGCTGAACTCCATGGTGCTGGTAGCGCGGCCCGATGATAAGCTACGTAATTGCGTTACGTAACCGAACATTTCACTCAACGGTACTTTAGCTTTAATTACCTGAGCATTACCGCGGGTGTCCATGCCTTCGAGCATACCACGACGACGGTTAAGGTCACCGGTAACATCACCCATGTATTGATCAGGCGTAATAACTTCCACTTTCATGATAGGCTCCAGTAACACGGGTTGTGCTTTGCGGCCGGCCTCACGGAAACCACTTCTTGCACACAACTCGAACGACATACCATCAGAGTCAACCTGGTGGTAGCTGCCATCGAAAATGCGGATCTTTACGTTCTCTACAGGATAGCTGGCCAGTACGCCAGTGCCCATAGCTGATTCAAAACCTTTTTGAATTGGCTGAATGAACTCACGGGGGATAGATCCACCGAAGATATCATTCACGAACTGGAAGCCTTTGTCAGGATTTTCTTTCAGCCACTCTTCATCGGCAGGTCCCATTTCAAATACGATGTCGGCGAATTTACCGCGACCACCGGTTTGTTTTTTCAGTACCTCACGGTGCTCAACTTTTTTCCTGAAAGCTTCTTTATATGCAACCTGGGGAGCGCCCTGGTTTACTTCTACTTTGAACTCACGTCTCATACGATCGATGATGATCTCGAGGTGCAGCTCACCCATACCACGCAGAATGGTTTGCCCGGTATCTTCATCGGTATTTACACGTAATGTAGGATCTTCTTCTACCAGTTTGGCGATAGCCATACCCATTTTATCAACGTCGGCCTGTGTTTTAGGCTCAACGGCGATAGCGATAACCGGCTCTGGGATGAACATGTTCTCCAGAGTGATCGGATGATTTTCATCGCACAGGGTATCACCGGTTTTGATCTCCTTGAAACCTACCGCAGCACCAATATCACCTGCTTCGATGAAATCGATGGGGTTTTGTTTGTTGGCGAACATCTTCATGATACGGCTGATACGCTCGTTCTTACCACTGCGCATGTTCTTAACATACGAACCGGCATCGAGGTGGCCGCTGTAACAACGGAAGAAGGCCAAACGGCCTACGAATGGGTCGGTCATGATCTTGAAGGCCAGGGCCGCGAAAGGCGCTTTTGGATCAGCCTTACGAACTTCTGGTTCTCCGGTTTCAGGATTAGTTCCAACTACATCATCGATATCAGCTGGCGAAGGCAGGTAACGGCAAACGGCATCCAGTGCAGTTTGTACGCCTTTATTTTTGAATGAAGAACCGCACATCATCGGAACGATGCTCAGATCGATCGTTGCTTTGCGGATAGCTTCGTGAACTTCATCTTCAGTGATTGTATTAGGATCTTCGAAGAATTTCTCCATCAGCTTGTCGTCGTATTCGGCAACAGCTTCAATGAGATTTTGTCTCCATTCATTTGCTTCTTCCACCATATCCTCAGGAACAGGAATTTCATCGAAGGTCATACCTTCTGTTTCCATGTGCCAGATGATACCTTTCATTTTGATAAGGTCAACCACGCCTTTGAAATCATCTTCGGCACCGATGGGTAATTGCAGGGGAACTGCTTTTGCACCCAGCATTTCCTTAATCTGTTTAACCACCATCAGGAAGTCGGCACCTGAACGGTCCATTTTGTTTACGAAACCGATACGGGGAACTTTGTAACGGTTTGCCTGACGCCAAACGGTCTCAGACTGAGGCTCAACGCCATCAACGGCAGAGAACAGGGCGATCAAACCATCCAATACACGCATTGAACGCTCTACCTCAATGGTGAAGTCAACGTGTCCCGGAGTATCGATGATGTTGAAGTAATATTTTTTAGTATTGGCATCAGCCTTACCTTTTATGGTAGGAAAGTTCCACTGGCAGCTAACAGCAGCTGAAGTAATGGTGATACCTCTTTCTTTTTCCTGCTCCATCCAGTCGGTAGTAGCCGCCCCATCATGCACTTCCCCTATTTTATGGATCATACCGGTATAGCGCAAAATACGCTCCGTAGTAGTTGTTTTACCGGCATCAATATGTGCCGCAATTCCAAAATTTCTTTGTAATCGTAAGTCTGCCATGACTTTGTTATATTTTCTTTTTAATGTTCCAGGGAAAAATGCCCTGAAAATGAGCGGGCAAAGGTAAGAAAAATTCCATCGAATTTCGTATGGGAAAGGGTAAAAATAAAGCGGAATCAGGGGATTCCGCAAAAGAAAGTCCCGCTATGGGCGGGACTTTCCGGTGCAGTAACCAACCAGGTAATGGAAAATTAATACAGATAATTTAAAGCAGTGATGTCACTGGATGTAAAGGGACGGTTTTGGCCCGATCCAATACAGGAAAGCATCCAGCTGCCGGCGCTCGGACCGGTGGGCGTTCCGGGAATATGCACAGCGCCTACGGTTGAGGCGCCCTCATTTACCGGTGAGCCGCCACAGCTGTACGACCGGTTCATATAATCGGTATGACGGAACCCGATGCAATGGCCTATTTCATGCGCCAGAATGGAAGCAACGGTGTTCTGAGGCTGTCCTGACACTGCGCTATTATTGAGTATCACCCTGTTATAAGGCCTTCCACCCGATGGAAAACCGGCAGAGGCCAGAAAACTTCCCGATCCGTTAACGATGGAAATATTGGCGCCGGATGTAACCCGGGTAAAAGTGATCCTGAGCCCCAGCGCATTGTACCGGGAAATAGCAGTGTTCAGGGCTGTTGACCAGGTACTCAGGGAAGAGGCCAGGCTTACCGTAATGTTCCGGGGCAAACCGGTTACCAGGTTGTTGGTACGATACTGTTCTTCATCGCCCACCCGTAAAAACTGCATCTCGGGCTTCGCGTCGAGCTCCTCCTGGCTGATCAGGATGTCACCCTCAACAATGTAATTGCCATTTCCATCGGCGGTTACATTTTTGTTGCTGAACCCGAGTTGGTAGATCTTGGCCAGTACTTCTTCAGAAACAGCAGCATTGGAGGTATCGCTATCGCTTTTTACATTTTTGCGGCAGGCAAATAACGTGAGCATGCAGGCTGCCGCGACTGCAGTTAAAGTGAAAATAGTCTTTCTCATGTGACTGTAGATTTAATGTCGGTTAATGGTAGAGTTACTGCACCGCGCACGCGGTGAACGTAAAATCAATTTAACGAAATTATCGAGTGGGCTTTTTTGCAAATTGGCAACGGGGTTGCAGAATCCCGCAACCGCTACCCATTTACCGGTAAGGGTTACCGTTATTGTGGAAAAGTTTTTTCAGGGATTACTGAAATACACTATACGATAGGGTTAGTGCAACGAATTAGCAAACACGCGTTGCCAGTTACCGGGCGCCGGTTACCGGGAAACAAGCAACGCGCAACCGGAAACAGGTAACAGGTAACCGGCAACCATAGGTCAACCATTATAGTTAGCCCTATTATTGAACATCAATTAATACAAATAATTCAAAGCGATCTTATCATTCGCATTGAACGGACGGTTCTGCCCCGAACCGATGCACGACAACATCCATGAGTTGGGATCAGGGCCTATAGCGGTGCCGGGAATATATACCGCCCCTACTGTTGACGCGCCTTCATTCACCGCCTGGCCGCCACAACTGTACGACCGGTTCATATAATCGGTATGACGGAATCCTATGCAATGCCCTATTTCATGCGCCAGCACCGAAGCTACCGTTCCCTGCGGCTGACCGTTCATTGCATTTGAATTTACTTTAACCTGGCTATAAGGCTGGCCCGTGCTTGTAGGAAAACCGGCCGACGCCAGGAAATTGCCATTTCCTTTTATTATTGAAATATCGGCGCCTGATGAAACCCGCTGAAAAGTGAGCGACAGGTTTTCTGCATTATAACGGGCAAGCGCCTCATCCAGCGCCGCCCTGTACGATGATGGCAGTTTTGAAGAAAGGCTCACTTTAATTACCCGCGGACCGGTAACCAGGCTGTTCGTGCGGTATTGTTCTTCAGCACCTACCCGCAAAAACTGCATACCGGGCGTAGCATCCAGATCGGCCCGGCTCAAAATAATGTCCCCTTCTACCACGTAATTCCCGTCTTCATCGATGGTCACATTCTTATTACTGAAACCGAGATTGTAAATTTTACCAAGGGCTTCTTCGGAAGGAGTCGCGGGCTGTTCGGTTGCAACATTTTTACGGCAGGCAAACAACACAACAACGCAGGCACATATTGCAACTGCCATCTTCAGGTAAACAATTCTCATAAGTGTTTCGTTTTAATAGTTTACAAATTAATGGTAATTTCAATTTAAGAAAATTAATAACATAACGCTTAAATAAATTAAGCAACGGAGTTGCATAAGATGTACATCACACCCATTAACCGGAATGGTTTTCAGCAGCATGTAATAAGAAATTGTTTTAAATCAACTTAGGTTGCCCGGTATTGTTAGTAAATATTCCCGGTTGCTGCTTTGTTATTTATCGATCTGCGTAAGGCCATCATTTCCAAATTTTGTAGATTGTATCATGAAACAAACCAGGCTTCTGCTGCTTATCCTTGTTTTAACCGTACAACAGCTAAAGGCGCAACAGGCTATTTCGGTTACCAACCGCAAGCTGTCGCCCGTACTTCAAAACAACCGCAAACTGCTCACCGGTAAACAGCCACAGGTTTTCTGGATCGTAACATCCAACACCGATTCTGCCCGAAAATATTTTACCGATAAAAAATCACCACTTACCATCCTTCAGGAACATGCGGGCGGCTTACTGGTGGTATCGGCAAAGGGTCCTTTCATAGATTCAACGATCCTGTCGCTGCCCTTTATTCGCTTTGTGGATGTTCCCCGCCAGCCGCATGAAGAGCTGGCCTTAAACCCGTTCGACAACAGCTTAAACACCATCAACCTGGTGCATAGCCGTTTCCCGAATTTGAACGGCAATAACATGGTCGTTTCCGTAAAAGAAAATAAACCCGATACAACCGACATCGATTTCCGCGGCCGTTATATTTCAACACCGCTTAGCGCTGAACTCATTTCATCACACGCCTCCTATATGTGCACCATCATTGCAGGTGGAGGAAACACCTTTCATACCGGCGGCGGTGTTGTTCCCGCAGCCTCCATTATTTCATCGAATTTCGCCACCCTCCTCCCCGATGGCGATAACATATACAAACAATACGGGGTTTCTGTACAGAACCATTCCTATGGCACCGGCCTCGAAAATTACTATGGCGCCGATGCGGCTGCTTACGACGCCAGCACCATCAACAACCCCGGACTGCTGCATGTTTTTTCATCGGGCAATTCGGGCACCCAGCCAAGTACCGGAGCATACGCTGGAATACCCGGTATGGCTAACCTTACCGGCAGTTTTAAAATGGCGAAGAACATCCTGACGGTTGGCGCGGCCGATTCGTTTGGCAACGTTTCGTACCTCAGTTCAAGAGGCCCGGCATACGATGGCCGCATAAAGCCCGAACTGATAGCCTTTGGCGAAGACGGCAGCTCAGGCGCAGCTGCCCACACCTCGGGCGCTGTGGCGCTGTTACAACAGTATTACAAAGAAAAGAACGGCGGCAACCTGCCCCCGGCAGCATTGTTAAAGGCCGTGCTGGTGAATGGCGCCGACGACCGGGGAACAAAAGGGCCCGACTTTCAAAATGGCTTTGGCACTTTGAACACATACAATGCACTGCAGGCGCTCGTGAACGACCGCTTTTTTTCCGGCGCCGTATCGCAGGGCGGCACACAAACCTATACGCTTACGGTACCGGCCAATACCCGGCTATTGAAATTAACCATTTGCTGGACAGACCCTGCCGCCGCAGCCAATGCGCCGAAAGCACTGGTCAACGATGTGGATATGGAGCTGGTGAATAGCGGTAACACGCTGCTCTGGTTGCCCTGGGTGCTTAACTCCGGCGCTAACCTCAACTCCCTGCTGGCACCTGCGGAACGCAAAAAAGATTATCTAAACAATATTGAACAGATCACGCTCGATAACCCTACTGCCGGCAGCTATACCATCAGGGTAAATGGATTTTCCATCCCTTCAGGCAGTCAGTCATTTTATATTGCCTGGCAGGCGCAGGCGGCCGATCAGTTCCAATGGCAATACCCCACCTCGGTTGATTTTGCAAAAGGCGGTGAAGCCAACCTGCTTCGCTGGTCAAGCACCTTCAGCAGCAACACGGGTTTGCTGCAATACAGTATCGACAAAGGCCTCACCTGGCAAACGATCGATAATGGTGCAGCGCTGGCAACAGGCAGTATGTACTGGCAGGCCCCTGAAACATACAGCACCGCCCTGCTGCGGATGACCATCAACGGACAAACCTTTACATCCGACACCTTCACCATCTCTGTTCCACCCGCAGTACGCGTGGGGTTTAGCTGTGCCGATTCGGCCATGTTGTACTGGCAAAAAATACCCGGTATACAATCATACACGGTTTACCGCCTTGGTGAAAAATACCTGCAGCCGCTGGTAACAGCTGCCGATACCAGTGTTATCATCAGGCAGCCGGGTAACCTGTTATGGTATACCATTGCGCCGGTAATAAACAGCACCCGCGAAGGCATGAAAGCATATACCATCAATTTTCGTACTCAGGGGGTTGATTGCTATCTGAAATACTTTCTCGCCGATCTGCTGAACGGGAATACAGGTTGGCTTACTGCTTCCATAGGCACTTTGCTGAATGTAAAAAGCATAACGTTCGAGAAGCTGGTCAACAGAGAATGGCAGCCACTGCAAACCATTCAGCCCGTAACAACACTTGATTTTGAAACGGCCGACAATAAACTGGCCGATGGCGTAAATACCTATCGCGTTAAGGTAACCCTTATGAACGGGTTGTCTATTAACAGCGAACCGCAAAGCATTTACTATTTCCTTACTACACGCTATCTTATTTTCCCCAACCCCGTAAGTGCAACGGGCACCTTATCGGTACTTACCAAAGAAGAACCGGAGAACGGCACCTGGCTGCTCCTGTTCAATGCCCTCGGGCAAAAAGCATTGCAATACCGGTTAACGCAAACAGTGGAGAATATTCCCATGAACCGGCTTAAGGCCGGAATCTATTTTGTGATCATTCAGAAAAACGGGAAGAAGGAATTTACGGGCAGGGTGATAGTGCGGTAATGACACCTGGTTGAGTTCCCGGGGCACGGTTCAGGGTACTACAGGGGTGCTACCGGAATAGTAGCAGACTTGTAGGGTAATGCTCAGGGAATGCTCTACGACTGCTCTAAGTATGCTCTGGGACTGCGCTTGCGCCCATATATATTCCTGTAGGGTGCGTAGAGCATTCCCGTACAGTACCCGGGCCATTACCCTACTATAAGACTACCATTTTGATACCATTCGGGTACAATACTGCCTAAGCTGGTCTCAGGTGACCCGAAAGCAAACTAAAAAACCCACCGGAAAACCGGTGGGTGTATATGGTAAGATGTACTTAA
>CBIHPC010000117.1:0-17578 GCA_966211305.1 uncultured Niastella sp. | reverse complement strand
TAATAGGCGCAGAATGGAAAGGCGTAAAAGGCCCCGGCATCTATTCAATCGATACACGGGCAGGCAAAGCCGAATTTTCTATCGATCATACAACCTATTATGCGAGACAGGCCGGCGATTACCTTACAATAACCGTAAAAACCGCCAGGCAACGGGGCGCATTCCTGTTACTGAACGGAACCTTTGAAGGACGGTTACAGGACAGGAACGGCAACAAGATAAAAATTGAAGCAGGTGTTTTTGCAACCACCTCCCTTTAACCCTGTTCAGGCAGCACTTCCTTTATAAAACAATCAACAAAACCTACAATGAAAGATCTTCTATGGATAGCCGCATTGTTTGCGGCCTGTAATAGCACCGACGGCACTAAAAATACCCTCGCGCAGGACAGCACAATAACAAAGGAGAAAAAAACAGGCGGCAGTCCGGTTGCCTGCACCAACATGATCTTTTTTCAACCCGGCGCAGAGATCAATGCAAAAAGTTACAGTGCCTCCGGGCAGGCGCAGGGCAGTATGCATACCAAAGTAAAAGAAGTAAAAGAGGAGAATGGAATGACGGTGGCCTATGTGGAAGCCAGCGATACCAGCGACAGCAAACACATCATCAACATGAAGTACAACTACAAGTGTGATGGCAAAAGCATTTACATGGATCTCGCTTCCATGATGCGCTCCACCGCTCAGGACAAGGATGCCCAATTTGAAGCCTCGCTGATAGAATACCCGATCAACGTTACTGCCGGTGAAACCCTGCCCGATGCAAGCGGCACCATGGCCATCATAAAAGGCGGAAAAAAGATGACCATGAAATACCATTACAAAGACCGCAAGGTAGAAGGCAAAGAAACAGTAACAACACCTGCCGGCACCTGGAACTGTTTAAAGATCAGTAACCGGGTTGAAATGGAAATCGATCTTCCGGGACTGGATGATAAAGCAAAGAAGATGATGCAATCAATGACCAATCAAATGAAGACTACGGGTGTTACCTGGTTCTCCCCTGATTTCGGAATTGTTAAAATGGAATTGTACCAGAACGGAAAACTGCAATCGAAGAACGAGATCGTATCGGTAAAACGGTAATAGGAACGCAACGACCTACATACTTGTGTAGTTGATAAAGGAGCAAATCCTTACCATCTTTGACCTGTCATAATCATTAGCCAAAAAATTAAAAATGGAAACATGAAAAAATTATTCTTACTGGTTTGCCTGATAACGTTGTGCGCAGGACTTTCTGCGCAGATAACCCCGGCGAAAAAAATCACCCCGATAAAAAAGTACACCCCAATAAAAAAGTACACCCCGATAAAACTGAAAGGCAGCATTCCCTTTCTTTTAAAAGGAAGCACAGCTATCAGATATATAGTTCCCGCCAATGCCAGCAATCCCACCTTCAGGATGCAACGCGGCACTACCAGCGCCACAAGAAATGTTACGCGCAGCACAAGTGCAACCGCCCCGGATGCAAACGGCCGGTACTGCACTACCGCTATCGTAAGCGAAGAAAAAGGTGATTTTACCAAGATCGTACTGGGTAATCAAAACGACAAGATTTATCCCGGCGCCATCTATTACGACAACGCTTTTATAGAGGGCACCTATAACGCACCCGCCAACCTCGAATTAAAGCCGTATGAGATCACCACCGATCTGTATTCCGCCGCTTTTTCGGGTACTTCTATCGTAAATGTACAACCCAGCGTAGGCGGTGTAAGTGACGGTATCGGTGAGTTGATGAGAAAAGGCGGCAATGTAAAGAACGCCAGCCGCATCTCAGTTGAAGTAAAATCAATGAGCTCTTCAGAACAACTGGCTTTTGAAATTGGCGCCGGCTTTACCGGTTATGGCGCCGACCTGAACGTAAGCCTCAATTATCTTAAAGCAACCAATAAAAACGTATTCATAGCCAAATTAACGCAGGTATACTTTTCCATTATGCTTAACCGGGCCGATGGAAAACTGCTGGCAGCCAACAGCGCGTCGTTCCCTAATCTTGTTTATGTAAACAAGGTGAACTATGGCCGGCTGGGCTATATTTTGATCTCATCCGATTCAAGCCGGGAAGCTATACAGGCCGCACTGGACTTCACGTATAGCTCCGGCTCTGTTTCGGCGAACGCCAATGCACGGTTGAACTACCAGAAAACCCTTTCATCGATGGAGATAAGAGGTTTCTTTTTCGGCGGCGATGCAGCCAATACCATGACCCTTACTTCGGCAAACCAGTTGCAGTCATTTGATGATTACGTTCAGAATGGTTTGCGCCTCGATCCCAACGTAGCGCCGGTTGCCATCAGCTATGAATTGAAATACCTGAATGACAATGCCACGGCTTCAACCCGCAGCACCACCACTTATACCGAAAGAAACTGTACACCGGCAAAAGGCATTAAGATCCAACTGCATAACGTGGCGGTGGAAGACATCCATGGCGGCGACTGCAGTTATGCCTGGGGCAATGTAGGCGTTGAAGTTTGGGAAACCAATGCACAGAAATCACCTGTGAAAATGCTGTACAGCAGTACCTTGTGGAGCCACCCGTCGAACGCGCCTAACCGTACGGTGATCAACTATGCCGACGTTCGCGCAGGCAATACCTTAAGGCCTGAAATAAAGAATATCGCCAACGGTACCAAAAGCGTTACCATCAATCCCCTGCTGGCCAGTGAAAACCGGATCATGCTGCGGTTCAAATGCAATATAAATACCAACCATAAAGACAATGATATTGCCGCCCTTGGTTTTCATGGTATGAACCGGGTTGAAATCGTAGACAAAATGCTGAATGAAGTTTTTGCAGGATCGGACATGATTGCAGCCAGACCCAACGATTATAAGTATGGCACCTATGTAGCCGGCCGCTGGTGCTCAAACACCGACCGCGTGCATTGCTTCTATGCGCTGTTCACGGTAACGAATCAATAATAGATCAGGGTGGGTTCTCCGTTAACCGGCGGAGCGCCCGTTTATAACAAAAGGTGGGCCGCTCCTGAAGAGAGCGACCCACCTTTTTCATGATGAATTAATCATCGCAAAAGTCACATTTTTTTAATAATACGTATTTGTATGCGGCCAGCCTTCCTTCTTTTTTACGATATTCGGGGCCGAAGCCTGTAATAGGCGAAAACTTGTTCATATGAAAATGAATGTGCTCAAAGCGTTATTGATCGTTTCTTTCTGTTGCTGCCAGTTATTTTCCAAAGCCCAAATCAATGGCGGCCCCGATACCGCTATCGTTGCCGATGGAGCCACTCCCCAACTGGTAGCCCGTAACTTTAGTTTTACCGAAGGCCCGGCAACCGATAAACAGGGCAATATTTATTTTACCGATCAGCCCAATAACAAAATATGGATCTATAAGACGGATGGCACAATAGCGTTATTTCTCGATAGCGCCGGCCGCTCGAACGGTTTGGATTTCGATAAAAAAGGCAATCTTATTTCCTGTGCCGATGAGCAAATGCAGTTATGGTCAATAGACCCGAATAAAAAGGTGACCGTGCTGATCAACGACCTGGAAGGGAAAAAGCTGAATGGCCCCAATGATTGCTGGGTATCGCCCCGCGGCGATATTTATTTCACCGATCCTTATTACCAGCGCAGTTGGTGGACAAGAACAAAACCTGAAATGGAAGCGGAAAAAGTATATGTGCTTCGCCGTGGCAGCAAAACACCGGTACCCGTGGTGGACAGCCTCCAGCGCCCCAATGGTATTGCGGGCACTGCCGATGGAAAATTTTTATATGTTGCCGACATTAAAGGAAACAAAACATACCGGTACACGATCGGCAAAGACGGCTCGTTAAGCAATGCCCGGCTTTTTGCGCCTATTGGCTCAGATGGCATAACGCTCGATAATAAAGGCAATGTGTATCTTACCGGCAGAGGCGTTACCGTATTCAACAAGCAGGGCCAACGCATAAAAAATATTCCCATTCCCGAAAAATGGACCGCCAATGTAGCATTCGGCGGCAAACACCGGAATAAACTATTCATCACCGCCTCTGAAGGTGTATATGTGCTGGATATGAAGGTGAAGGGAGTTGAGTAAGTAGGATCGTGATTGCTCAATCCTTATCCGTATCATACGCCACACCCTGCGCAAACATGAACAGGCCGTAACAAATGGTGGCAACTGATACCAGAATAAAATATACGTGACCTATATTATCGCCGATAAAATCAAATGCTTTATCGGTGTTCACAATGTGGCGGGCGTTTCCGGTCATACCGGCCTTTACAAAGAAAAAACCGGTGATGCCGAGAATGACACCGCGGCCTGCATACCCCGCCCATGCCAGTGCATGCACTGTATGGCGGAAAAAAACGGAGAAACGTTCTATATTTACCCGCTCGCGGTATCCCCTGGTAACGCCATACCATAACTGAACAAGGGCTGTCAACAGATAAACCACTCCAATTGCTACTACCGGCCATGGCCCCGGGCCGCCCAATAATTTTTGCACCATGGCCCGTTCTTCCTGCGGCTGCCCATCCGGCTGAATATTGCCGGCGCCCAATAATACCCGCACAGCTGCAAACACGATCAGGATATCGGCAATAGTACTTAATGCAATACCGCCTCTTTTAACGATGCCTTTCCAGTTTTTCCCATAATCATATGGATCGGTGACCGTTTCGTAAAACCGCCATACGATATAACAAAGCGTGCCCAGTAAAATGATCCAGATTACTATTTTCCCGATCAGATATTTGGCGAGTATGGCCATCATACTGGCTTCATCTGCCCCGCCATGCCGCAGTTTTAAAAAAGAGAGAATGGCAATTACGCCAATGGCGGCATAAATGATACCGGTTGCTATACAACCGTATACAGGCAGGTAATGAATGATGGTCTTTTTTCCCGTCTTCGCCATATAACTTGATCAGTTCATAGCCAGATGATCATATGATAAAGATAACGATCTGTCGAAAATCACGGGAAACTCTTCATTCTCATTATTCGCTGCTTTCCCCGCCGAAAGGCTCTATACGAATAATTTTCAACATATTAAACTGTGATTAGCTTAAATACAAATTAAAACCTGACAATAGTTGTTCAATTTACACGTTTATACTTATCCTTTGATAAAGAACCAGCGGGGAAAGGCCATTCTACACCAATAAGACCAGATAAATACATTTTTTTCCAATATAAAAATTCACCTTAAACGTCCTTACTCTATGCGCAGACTGCTGCTTTTGCTAGCGACCAGCCTGCCGATCTTGCATGCTACCGCACAAGACGGTCTTTGGTCCCCTGTTTCAAAAAGCGTTATTCAACCTTACCTTAATGGCCGTTCCGCAGTTTCGGCCATTCCTGTCAATTATGAACTAGTGAAGCTGAACCGGAGCAAAATGCAACAGTTACAGCTACAGGCGCCCCTGGTAAAACCGGGCGTTCGTTCTTCGATATCGCCTGTTCGTATAACACTACCGTTACCTGTCAGTGGAAAATCCCTTTCGAGCGCTTTTACCGAATCGCCTGTATTATCCGATGCGCTCGCAAAACAACTCACCGGTTTTAAAACCTACGAATTGAAACATCCGGTTTCGCATGGGATACAGGGCCGGTTGACAATTACCGAACAGGGCGTTACCGGTTTTATTTTTTCAGAGAACGGCAGCGCTTATATCAGCCCCGTTGGTCCTGAATTTCCTGATGTACATATGGTATATTATGTGAAAGATATTCCTTTTACCCAGCCTTTACTGTGCAACGTAAAAGAAGAACTTGCGCAAAAGAACAACGGCCGTGCTGAAGCCGTACTGGCCGGCGACTGCCAGCTGCGTAACTACAGGCTGGCCATTGCCGTAACCGGTGAGTACACAACCTGGGCAGGCGGTACGCAGGCGCAGGCGCTTACCCACATCGGCATCCTGGTGAACGATGTAACGGCCATTTACGAACGCGATGCGGGCATTACATTCACCCTGGTAAGCGATAACAGCATCATTTTTACCGATGCGGCTACCGACCCGTATCCTACCGAAGTATTCCCCAGCGGCGCTACATTAGCCAACAACCATACTATTATAAGCGCTGCTTTGGGAAACGGCAATTTTGATGAAGGACTGGTGCTGAGCAATGACTGGAACGGCGGCCTGGCATCTTTAGGTGTTGTGTGTAACAACAGCTTTAAAGGCCGCGGCGCCGCAGGTCTTACCTTCGGCACCGGCGCCAACCCAACCGCAGGCCCGCAGGGCCCTGTATTCGTTGGCACGGTGGCCCATGAAATGGCCCACCAGTTCAACGTTACCCATACCATGTCGGCAACCAATGGCGGATGCGCGGGTAATGTAACCGCTTCTACCGCGTATGAACCCGGCGGCGGTTCAACCATTATGGCCTATGCAGGCGTTTGTTCAGGCAACTCTTACCAGAACAATTCAGACCTGTATTTTCATGGCGGCAGTATTTTGCAAATGATGGATTATGCCATCAACAGCGCCACCTGCCGTACGCCTACCCCCATGAGCAACGCAGCGCCCACCGTTTCAGTGCCGGCGGCCTCTTATACCATTCCCGTATCAACGCCGTTTATGCTTACGGCTACCGGCGCAGATGCGAATGCCAATACTTTATTTTACAACTGGGAGCAAATGGATGCAAACGTTACAACCACCGCGCCTCCTTCTGCTACGGCTACCGGCGGACCGAACTTCCGTTCGTATCCGCTTTCAACAAGCAATACCCGGGTGTTTCCGCGCCTGTCCGACATTGTGAGCGGCGCTACGACAACTTATGAAGTATTGCCCTCCGTTACCCGCACCATGAACTTCCAGGTAATGGTGCGCGATGCAGCAAGCGGCGGCGGTTGCACGGCCAATACAAACGTGGCGGTAAACACCAATGCCGCTGCAGGCCCCTTTATCGTTACTTCACAAAATACAGCCTCCAACTGGACGGCCAACGGCAGCAATACGGAAACCATTACCTGGAATGTAGCGGGTTCCAATGCAGCGCCCGTAAGCTGTTCGAATGTTGACATTATATTTTCCACCGATGGCGGTGTAACGTTCACCGATACCCTGCTGGCCAATACCGCCAACGACGGTACGGAAAACATTACCGTTCCCAGCCTTCCTACAAGTATTGGCCGCATAATGGTAAAAGCACGTGATAACATCTTCTTCAATATCAATACTGCCGATATCACCATCACCAGCAGTTGCTCGGCCAATGGGGCAACGTTCTCACCCGGCACCTCCGTTACCGGTGCTGCCGGCGATCCGTCGCTTAACCTGAGCCTGTCACCCAACTATGGTTCACCTGTAACCATCAGCGGTTCGCTGAGGGATACCGACCCCACCGCTAACCTTACCGTGGTTAACACCGGTACTAATGGCTGTATACAATTCGGGAACGTGTTCCAGTACGACACCTACCGGTTTACCCCCAGCGTAAGCGGTTCATATACCTTTACCCGCATCGGCGGCACCGGTTTACAGGTATTCAACCTGTATTCAGACAATTTTGTGCCCGGCAGCCCGTGTACCAACTTTATAAATTCAAGTGGCAGATTCAATGGCTCCGTTTCTTTTGTAGCCAACTATTCGGCTACTTTAACTGCAGGTATGTACTATACCATGGCAGTGGGCACTTTCGACAGTGGCAGCCCTAACTTACCAAGCGACTATACGATCAACGTTACGGGACCAGGCGCACTGTTCAACAATACGCCCGATCCCGGTGCAGGATTCACGTATACATATGTGATAGTTGACAACGCTACCGGCCTTATCAGGGCTTTTGATGCCAGCGCCGACCTGAGCAATGCCATCACCTACCCGGTAGGCACCAGCTATTCGGTGTATGGCCTTTCCCATTCAACCGGTATACCGGTAGCTACCTTCAATTCGTACGTAGGAACGGCATTTACAACGTTCAGGAATGATGTATTGTATAACCCTGCAACGCTTTGCGGCAGCCTGGCTTCCACCATAGTGCCTGTAAGCATCACTTCGGTTCTGTCTTCACAGGCGTTGACCTTAACCGCCGGTAAAGCAGGCAAGGCTGTTAACCTGAAATGGTCTGCTACTTCATCGAATGCCAGCCATTTTGAGATCTGGCGTGCTGCGAATAACAGCGATTTCAACGAACTGATCGGTACCGTGCAGGCGCAGGACAATGGCAGCGCGCGTAGTGAATATGCGTTGACCGACAATACACCGATGAGCGCATGGAACTATTACCGCATTAAACAGGTTGATAAAGACGGCAGTTCAACCCTGAGCAATATTGCAGGCGTCAATATGCACAAGAGCGCATCGAACCTGTCAGTTTATCCCAACCCTGCAAGATCATCCTTCACCCTTTCATACAATGCACCGAAGGTAGAAACGGTAAGCGTGCGCATTTTCAACAGCAAGGGCAACCTTGTTTATCAAAACAGCTTATCAGCGCAAAACGGCGACAACCAGTATACGATACCAGTGTCAGTTCTGCCCAAAGGCATCTATGTAGTGCAGGTGGTTAGCAGCGCTGACAGTTATAATGCCAGATTTGTTAAAGAATAAGTACAACTAAAAACCCGGAATAAAAAAGAAGGGCATTTAACTCACCTGAGTTGAATGCCCTTCTCTTTTTAATTTACCATCTAAAGGTAATGATCATATTAATAAAAAACACTTAGTAGTTTAAGATAATCATCATTATCAATTTTAAAATTTTTCTTTCCCGATTCGCGATAAATGTAAATCCCCCGAACTATCCATAAAATATCCCATATTTCTTAATTTACCTCGTTGTTCCTTTTGGTATCGACTGCGTTGATTTTGTAAAAAAATATGCCGACCTGTAACCGGCCGGCGCCTCTCTGAAGTGTATTTGTGCATCATAACGGCCGTAAGCAAGGTTCAATGAAAAGCTGATATAAAAGTAATCATACATCTCGGTTTATCATATAAGTTACAGGATTGTTACTTTCCTTTTTGATACTGGATCTGTTGAAGAATAAAAGATACTTTTATATCACTAAACAAACCACTAACCGATGCCTCACAGGTTTACCAAAACTGTTCATTGCTTATTTATAGCTTCAGTACTGATACTGAGCGGAGCCTGCAAAAAAAACACCGGCTCTAACGACGGCCAACCAGCGCCATCCATATATGTTCTTGGCACGTCAGGCGACTCGCTTATATGCTGGAAAAATGGCGAGGCGCGGCTCTTAAACAGTCAGTCGACAATTGCTCATGTTTTTGGCAGCCCTTCGCTGTTCGTTGCGAATAACGATGTTTTTATTTCTGGAAATAAACCCTATAGAAATCCCAGAGTAGGTTCAACACCCGTATACTGGCGGAATGATGCAGCCATAGTACTGCCCGATTCAACCGGCGATGCTACGGCTACTTCTATTTATGTTTCCAATAACGATGTATATGTTGCCGGCACATCCTGGTATTTTGGCGACACTTCACAGGTACCATACACTACACCCACAGCCAGCTATCCCAGGGCAGGCAATGTGGCCACCCTGTGGAAAAATGGCGCCCCGGTATCTTTGCCTGGTTATTATTACGTTGGGCTGGCAGGTGGCGGTCAATACGGTGTCAGCGCATACAACGACTATGTAAGCTCCCTGTATGTTACCAGCAACGATGTGTATGTTGCCGGCGGCAGTCGTATCTGGGGCCATAATGCATGCTACTGGAAGAACGGAATACCCGTTGATCTTACAAAGGGACTGGTATACCTCGATCGTAATGGCCGCCATTGTTACCCCGTTACCACTTCCATCACTACATCGAACAACGACGTATACGTTAGCGGCTATCAAACGACCGGCGGCAGTATTATACAACCGACAGCTATATACTGGAAAAATGGCGTACCAGCCTTTCTCACCACTGATTCTATGAGTGGTTCCGTAGCAAGTGCTATACATGTTTCGGGAAATGATATTCATATTGCAGGCTACCAGAATATCAATAACTATTCGCGGGCCATGCACTGGAAAAATGGCGTGGCCACACCGCTTACAACAGGGACGGTAAGTTCTGTAGCAAAAGCCATTTTTGTAACGGGAGATGATGTTTATATTGCCGGTTACCAATGGATAGCCGGCGAAAAACTGGTTGCAGCATACTGGAAAAACGGTATAGAAGTTAAACTCACCAATGGCGCCAATAACGCAATTGCCACTTCAATATTTGTGCAATAACCGTACAACCGCTCCTCACCCGGCTGCACGGTTCAACTTTACATGGTTACCAACTACGTATATAATTGTTTATTTTTGCGCCGTATACTTCAAAATAAAATTTAAACACGGCATATTGCAATGAAAGAACAGGTAACAACCCTCATTCAACAATTGAAAGCGAATGCGCTTACGTTCAAAGAAGTGATTGAATTTATAGAAACATACTATCAGCATCAGCCAACAGCCTTTAAAAATGGCGAGGCGTATAACGAAGCCACGCAAAACCAGGGCAGCGCAAAAGTATTTTCATTTGCGAAACTGAATGACCTGAGCAGGGAAGATACTCTTTACTTATTCGCAGAGCATTATCATTCGGTATTGAACACGCCGAACGGAACAGACCATCAGAACATCAGGCAGTTTATGGCCCATGGCTGGGCTGGAGTGGTTTTTGAAAGCGAGGCGCTGGTGTCGAAGTAATATACCGGTTAAATAGGGAACGACTTTTCATTGCGAAAAGCCGTTCTCTTTTCTTTTATACTTTCTTGTAACGCTCCTTCCATTTAAGGAACCTGCTTTCGTATAAATAATAAGACAGGCATGAAACCGCCACCAGTAACAACAAATTGAATATTGTAGTATAAACAGTATTTATTTTAGTCCAGGGTACCAATGAAGTGAAGATTTGCTGCCATACGTATAAACTGTACGACAATAGTCCAATTTGTTTTAACACCCGCGTTTCCAGAAAGGAGCCCCACAGGGAATCGGCTTTCAGGTTCAGGAGGATCAACATTGCCATTATAAAGGCGAAAATTGCGTTGGAAATACTTACAGTATGAACAATCAGCGGTGAATAAATGATAATGGCCAGGGCTAACAGCGCAAGGGAGTAAGATCGTGGATGTTTGTACAATGCTTTTATTAGCTTATTATCTTCGAGATACAGGATCGCAAAAAGACTACCTATAAGTATTGATACGCTGCCTTTCCCAAAAAGATTTACAATAATGCCCAATGTAATATGTGCTGGCCGGCTTACGTGAAAAATGTCAAGATCCAACCGGGCAAAATAGATATATGCGAGACTCGTAAAAACAATATAGGAGATCAGGATCAACGGTTTTATATATCGCAAACTCATACGGCTGATTACAACCGGCCAAACCAGATAAAACTGTTCTTCAATACCTAGGGTCCAGAAATGGGTTGTATACCAGTCATTCATACCCGGTAAAACCGGTAAGTTCCTCAAAAACAACGCTGATGCAATAAAGGAGTTGCGGCTTACATTCAGGTCATACACCCTATTTAAAACAAACAGTACGATCAGAAACAAATAAATAACCGGTATTATGCGCAAACCCCGGCGGATATAGAAGTTTTTAAGACTTATGTAGCCGTATTTTATTTTTTCCTTTAAGAGAAGGGTGGTTATTAAAAATCCGCTTAGAACAAAGAATATATTTACGCCAACCGTTCCCAAAAGAGGTAAGGAGCTGTATGATTTGCTGATATGAAAAATGATCACCAGTATTACAGCAATACCCCTCAACCCATCCAGGCCTTTAAATTTCGACTGATCGATCTCTTCGGGCAGCTTTAATTCCATTAACGGCGGTTTTGAATTCGGTAAAAATAGAAAGATGTCCTAAAAACGATGTGACGTTTCATTTATTGACATCATTGCTGCTTTAGTTTAACCAACCGGGTGGCAGTTATGCCGTTTCGAGTTTTTGCGTTGTAAGTCCACTTACAACATACACACTGCACCCCAACCGCACAAACCCGCATTAATGAGATTAAAAACTGCATAAATTGCGTTATTGATTCGTTATTCTGCTTCTTTTTGCGTCAAATAGGGGTATATTTGAATGTAACCACTACGCAAACTGTCTATGCTTAAAAAAGAGCGGCAGGCCTATATACTGCATCAGGTGAACCTACATAACAAGGTTTTATCTTCCCTCCTAAGCCAGGAGATAAGGGTTTCGGAAGATACTATCCGCAGGGATCTGCAGGAATTGGCCGAAGAAGGAAAGATCATCAAAGTACATGGAGGCGCCCTGAGCCATTCATTCAATGAAGTACATTACCCTGCCTACGACGTTTACTCGCAGGACAATAAAAAGATCATTGCCCAAAAAGCGGCGGCACTGATACAAAACGACATGTTTGTGCTTACCAGTGGTGGCACTACCATCATTGAACTGGCCCGCACGTTGCCCCGCCAGTTAAAGGCCACATTTATGTCGGGCAGCATTCCCGCCATTCTGGAATACATGCAGCACCCTACCATCGACGTAATTATGATCGGTGACCGCATTTCGAAAAACTCCAAAATAACCATAGGCGCCGAAGCCATTGCCAAAATAAAACAGATCAATGCCGACCTGTGCTTTTTAGGCATCAATGCCATCGATGTAAAACATGGCATTACCGATAACGATTGGGAAGTAGTGCAATTGAAAAAAGCAATGATCCAGTCGGCCCGCAAAACGGTTTGCCTTACCATATCGGAAAAGATCAACACGTTACAACCTATCCATATCTGTGATATTCAGCGCATCGATGTGCTTATCACCGAGCTTCCACCCGACGATCCCAGGCTGAAACCATATGCCGACCAGGGTATTCAGGTCTTATAGGCGCCTGCCCCGGAACAGGGGCGTTTGCATATCAGGTCTTATGAAAACAGTTACTATGAACATGTTCAATAAAATATTGAACTGGATAAGCCTTTCCGTATTTGAACCACAATTCATTGACCCCAAAAAACTGTTATGAGAAATCTCACGAAAAAACCAAAAAGTAAATGTATGAGAAAAGGCAAGCTTTTTAGTTTAGTCATGTTTGTTATGTTTAACATGATCACAAACCTCCTGATGGCGCAGGGAGTTCCCATTAAAGGAACCGTTCATTCGGAAGATGATACACCACTGCCGGGGGTAACCGTTTCGGTAATTGGTACAGACCGGGCTACCACAACGGATATTGACGGGAAATTCACCATTACTGCCAGCGAAGGCGCCATGATTCAATTCAGCCATATAGGCTTTATTAAACAAATAGTAAAAGCTACGGCCGTTATGTCGGTACGCCTGGCACCTGAAAGCAGCCAGATGCAGGATGTTGTGGTTACGGCCATGGGGATCAAAAAGGAAAGAAAGGCATTGGGATATTCGGTTACCGAAATAAATGCGGGGGAACTGATGAAGAATAAAAACACCAATGTCGTTAACTCACTGGTAGGTAAAGTTCCCGGCGTAAACATCACCCAGTTTAGCGGTGCAGCAGGGGCCGGCGCGTCTATCACTATTCGTGGCGGCAACTCTACATCGGATGGCAGGCAAAACCAGCCCTTATTTGTAGTTGATGGCGTTATATACGATAACTCCACTTCGGTTACCGGTAATACGGCTACCGATGGTATGAGCCGAAGTAATACAACGTACTCGAACCGGGTAATGGACATTAACCCCGAAGATATCGAAAGCCTGTCGGTTTTGAAAGGCGCTGCTGCAGCGGCCCTGTATGGCTCACGGGCAGCCGACGGCGTTATCATAATCACTACAAAAAAAGGGGCTGAAGGCAGTGTAAAAGTTAATGTTGCCAGTAAAGTAATTACTTCATGGGCCAATAAACTACCCGAAGCGCAAACGGAGTTCGGAAACGGGGCTTACGCCACCAACGGGGTTTTTAACAATCTCACCTATAACTCATGGGGGCAAAAAACTACAGATGCAGATACGTTATACGACAATATCGGCGATTTCTTTCAAAATGGCATTGTGTATGATAATAACGTAAACGTTTCGGGCGGTACAAAGAACAGCTCGTTCTTTTTATCGGGCTCTAATTTCAATCAAATCGGTATCGTTCCCAATACCGGGTTCAAAAAAACTACCTTTCGCTTTAATGGCGAACAAAAATACGGGCGGCTTACATTAAATGCGAATGTGGCCTATTCCGTTGCCAATACCGACAGAACCTTAACCACTTCAGGCCTGTATAGCGGCGGCGGTAATGGAACAATGGGCGCGGTATATAGCTTTCCGCAGGTATTCAATATGAAAAACTATGAAAACACCGATGGAACCCAATACCGTAAATTCGCCGGAACACTTCCGCTTGAAAACGATATCGACAACCCTTACTGGATCATCAATAAAGACAAATTAACCTCACAAACCAAACGTATCACCGGGGGTATCAACGGCAATTATAAAATTACCGACTGGTGGGATGTTATAGCGCGCCTGGGTTATGACCAGTACAATACGAACGATTATACTTATGTTGCCCCCGGCTCTGCGGTGATACAATTATATCAGAACGGACGGTTGAGCAAATCGCTGTATGGTTATACCTTCATCACAACAACGGTGATGTCGAACTTTCATAAGAAATTCGGCGGGTTCGATACGCACCTGATGCTGGGAACCACTTCTGAAAATACCGAATGGGTAAGCCAGAACCAGTGGGGATTCAACTTTATTACTGCCGGTACCATCAGCTTCAACAACATAGCAACCACCAACCAGTTTTTCAGAGACGGAACTACAAAAAAACGTTTGGTTGGCGCTTATGGCGAGATCGGCATATCCTATAAGGACATTGCCTTTCTAACTGCAACAGGGCGTAACGACTGGTCATCGACGTTGCCTTTAGACAACAGGTCTTATTTTTATCCTTCTATCAGCGGTTCTCTCGTATTCACTGAATTGTTACGTGACGTGCCAATTCCCGCTCTTTCCTTCGGTAAGGTACGGGCAAGCTGGGCGCAGGTGGGTAAAGACGCCAACCCCTATGCCACGCTTACTTATGTAAACCCTCCGATCACCATCGGCTCTTTTACCGGAATTGGCAACCAGTACACCAGCGGCAATCCATTTTTAAAGCCTGAAATTCAAAATTCCTGGGAAGTTGGCGGCGAACTGCGATTTTTGAATAACCGTATCGGCCTCGACTATACCTACTACCACAGCCAGACAAAGAACCAGATAGCACAACCCCGGTTGTCAAATGCCAGCGGATATATTCTCACTTCTATCAACTCAGGTTCGGTAATCAACAAAGGGATGGAAATAGCCCTTTCAGGTAAAGCGATCGTAAAAAAGGATTTCGGCTGGGACGTAATGGTGAATTTCTCCTACAACAAAGGCCGGCTGGGAAGTTTCCTTCCGGGTGTAGCCTATTTTTACCCAACCGACGCACAATTCGGAACGGTTAAAGCAGCCTCCATTCCCAACGGCGGATATTTTCTTGGTATGACCGGCACTACTTATTTGCGTGAAACAGATACAGACAAAAAAGAAATTCCCGACGGCCGTTACCAGGTTGATCCTACAACAGGATTATATAAACTGAACACCAATAACCCCATCGCGGGCAACCGCGAACCTAGCTTTATCGGCGGCTTTAACAATACGTTCAGGTACAAAAAATTTATTTTATCATTTCTGTTCGACTTCCGCAAGGGCGGTGACATTTATAACGGAACCGAGTATGCTATGGTGCTTAACGGTTTGAGTAAAAGAACCTTATTGAATAACCGCGAATCGGTAACCGTAAGCGGCGTCAATAGCGTTACCGGAGCCGATTACACGCAAACCTACCATGCCGATCAGTCATATACTTTTGGCAGCACAACCTACTCAGGCAGGAGCATGATCCAACGTTATTGGGATAACTATGCAGCCAATTCCATGAACTTCATCACATCGGTAAACTGGGTGAAACTGCGTTCGGCATCAATAAGCTATGACTTCACCGGTTTGTTGAAGAATAAGAAGATCATTAAAGAACTCTCGGCAACGGCAATAGGCACCAACCTGATTACATGGACCAATTACAAAGGAATGGATCCTGAAGTAAGCGCAGCAGGCGGAACAGGCGGATCGGGTTCTACCGGTATCGATTACCTCGGTGTGCCCGCGATAGCAAGCTTTACTTTCGGAATAAATATGACGTTTTAACCAATGACTAAAAAAAGAAAATCATGAGAAGTTTAAAATATATTTTATCAGGTTGCCTGCTCGTTTTGGGTGTTACTTCATGTAAAAAATGGCTTGATGTAAATACCGACCCGAATAATCCGAACAATGAAACTGTTCAGGTTCAAAACAGGCTGCCCTGGATCCAAAAGTTTTATTGCTACACCGCAGGCGTTACCAATTTTCGCACATCAGCCCAATCGGGCGTGTACTACAGCAACAGCACCGTTGGAAATCCATTGACTACAACATGGACGGCACATTCGGGTAATACCACCCCTTACCAGACATGGTTTGTGGAAGTTGCTTCCAACCTGAACGACCTGTATAATTCGGCGCAGAAAAAAGGCGCATTCCACTACATGGCAACCGCCAATGTTTTTCATGCAATGGGTTTTATGCAAATGCTCGATGTGTATGGAGAAATGCCATATACACAGGCAATATCGGGCATAGCAAGCCCTGCGTTCGATGATGGTAAAACAATTTATAACGGATGTATGGCAAAACTGAACGAAGCTATCGACCTGTTTGGCAAAACGCAGGATGCCACTGCGCCTCCGCTTGCCAGCGGTGATATGTGGAATGCCGGCGATGTAAACAAATGGATAAAACTATGCTGGGGATTGAAAGCCCGTTATATGCTGAAGCTCTCAAAAAAACCGGACCTGTACAACGCAGACTCAATTCTATACTGTTTGTCTAAAGGTCCTCAGAACATTGCAGATAATGTAGTGCAGGCAGGCCTCAACAACAGTACCGTACTCGATTATTTATTAAGGGACCCGGTTGTAACGAACGGCAACTTTAATTACGCGGCTTACGGCAGTAACCAACGTATTTCGAAATACCACTACGACCTGCTCACGAATATGCGTGGTTCGGGTGTAACAGATCCACGCATGACTAAAATTGTACCTGCTACCATGAGTGGCATTCAACTCGACGCCAGCAACAAAGTAGCATCGTATACCTGGAGACGTTCGGAAGGCGTTGATGTGTTTGGAGCGGCAACCCGGTTGCAGAAAGGTGGCGCCACTTCTATTCAAACGCCAGCTTATGCAGTTTCCACTACAACCAAAAAATATACTATTGCCGATGCAACGGATCGTGCCAATTTCATTGCCGACCAGGTTACGGCAGGGCGTGCTTTCACGACAAGCGGAGATGATGTAACGGTAACCTACCCGGCAGGTTCCATATATATAAACAGTACCAATTACCTGTATGCCGGAGATACGGTTTATGTAAATTTGCGCAGCAGTTCACTTGCCACTTCGGGCATACCCGCCCAGGGCGAAAAAGATGTTAGCTGGTACCCCTCCACAGCCGCATTTGCTGCCGGCGCCGTTGCTTCTACAGGTTCATTCCAGGTTCGCCCGGTTTCAGACCAGGAGATCCTGACCTACCATGAGATGTGTTTTATAAA
>CBIHPC010000116.1:0-17620 GCA_966211305.1 uncultured Niastella sp. | reverse complement strand
CAGTTGGCGCATTGGTTGAAGTGGATGTATTTGGTAAAACCAAAGTGGGAATGGCCTCGGAAGGCGCCATGGAAGCGAATGGTAAAATGATGACCACCATCGTGGGCGGACAATTGAAGCTGAATTGCTAGTTAACGGGTTGACTGGTTAACAGGTTGACAGGTAAAGTTGAAAAGTTGATAGCGTTTATAAAGGTGATAAAGGAGAGAAGTGAGGGAAGCAGGGAGTAGAGTTTGATAGCGAGCCATGAAATGTCAGCTTTTCACAGCCTGCCCCGATGAAGCCGGGGTTTGCCGTTTGCCGTTTCACGTATTATGAGTCACAAAATTCAGCAATCTAAAAAATGAATGAACACAATCCCATAACCGTTCGGCTCGATGAAATGGTGCAGGTCTGGAAAAAGAACGTACAGCTACACCATACGCTTATCCGCTGGATGCTGAAACCCGAAGACCATCGCATGTACGAAGGGTTCTGCCGGCTGGAAGCGTCGCCGCATGGAAAACTAGATAACCTTTTTGTATTCTTTTATACGCCGTTCGGCAACGTGAAAACTTATAGTCATGCATTGCTGCAAAACTGGCTGCATGAATATGATGATCCGCAGCAGCAAAAATTGCTGGCCGGGGCCGGCATAAATAATACCTGGGATGTACAGGTATTCAGAAAAGCGGTAGAAGAGAATGATTATAAGTTATGCGACGAACTTTTGCCGGCAATGATACAATCCTACAAACAATTCATTGACCGGCCCGATGCCGAATTTGTTTTCAGCGTATTGCCAAAACAAATGAGCAGCCCGGTGCAGTTTCACCAATGGCTGCAGCAATGGATGGAACTGGTAAAACCACCGGCTACCCGGCTGTTGGTATTCGATCATATAAATGGCAACTTCTGGGGTAATGTATTTGAACAGTACAGTGATTACACCGTAACGCTTACACATGATCTGCGCATGCAGGAGGCCATCAGGCAGATCGCTACGGCAGGCGCCGCAACCGATCCCTATGCATTTTTCAGAAAATGTATGTTCGAAATGGGAGAGGCCGCCAATAAGAAGAATAGAACATTACTGGGCGAGTGGGGCGATAAAGCCGTTGAAAGCGGTAAGAAAACAGGCGATAAAAGCCTGCTTGCTACTGTTTACATCACCTACGCCGGCATGCTGTTCAATTTCAAAGATCATGAACGCATCAATGAACTGCTCGATACCGGCATCAGGTTGTGCAAACAGGAAATTGCCGGCGGTAATGAATCGTTGAAGCCAATGTTGCTGCAATATTTTACCTATAAAGGAGCCGACTGCCAGATCCAAAAAGAAAGAAAAGAGGCATTGCAGTGGTTTATGAAAGCCGGCGATGAAGCGGTAACGTTTGGTTTAACCAACCAGGCTGTTTCTGCTTATTATAAAGCGTGGGTCTTTGCCAACTACAAAAACTGGCAGGAAGAAAAGATACATGCCTGCCGCCAGGCATTACAACTCACCGCCCGCCTTACTGAAGAAGAGATCCAGGCATCGGAATATCCATTTATGGCCTATGACTATGTGCAGTTCAAACAACAGGAAGAAGATGAACTGGCCGCTCTTGTTTCAGATAAAATGACAGCTGCGTATGGGGCCGGCTGGAAGAAAACGGTTGAAGAACTGAAGCAAAACTATACGAAGAAAAAGATCAGGGAAGCAAATACAGGCGAGCTGGCTTAATGATATAACGGAACAATCAATAACCAATATGGAAAACATTACCACTGTAAAGTCGAAAATAGAGCTGATCGATGAAGAGATCACTCACAAATATGCCGACGGGTTAAGGGCAAAAGAAAGCCGGATCGATTTTACCAAAGATGGCTGGGTTGAAGAAATGCGGGCGATTGAATCGGAGTACAGAAGATCAATTGAACCCGAACTGGCATATATCAGGCGAACAATAGGGGAACTGCTGGCCGGTAATAATTTCAAAGATATGTCTGCCATGGCAGTTCTGCTGGAAGACACACAACGCTTAAAGAACTACATAACGCCGGCGTTCGACGAACTGGAAGCCAACCTGCAGGCCGGCAGCCATGAATACATTACCCTGAGCCTGGTGTTATTTATGGTAAGGAATATGGACCCCGATGCACGGGATGAAATGGTTTACTTCGGCGATCTCATACGCTTTTGCGAATCGGGCAGGGTCGATATCAGACCAATTTTGCAACACCTGCTAAAGTATGCATCCGATGAAATAAAATACGGGAACCATTCCGTTAAGTCCTTATTTCAAAATACTGTTGAACAATCAGTTCCCTTTGGGAAATAGCAAGCAATTGTACATTGAGATAGTTGCTATACGGCACTAATTAAAACCAGGTTTAGATACAAAGAAAACTTATTCTATGTACGTAGCCAACACGCACCTGAAACCGGTGATCGGCATCGATATTCACTTTGTGAATACGCCTATTCCTTTTATCCCTCTCCCGCATCCGTACATCGGACTTGTAATTGATCCGTTCGATTATATTCCATTTATCGGCGCTACCGTTTCGGTGAATAATGTACCGCGGGGCAATACCGATACCGGCGGCATGATCATCACCTTTATTCATATTCCCTTTGGCGTTGGGTTTAGCCTGATGCCCATGATCGGACACGACAGCCAGAACTTCTTTGGCAGCAAAACGGTACAGATCGACGGAGCACCCATGAGCGGCGCCGGTTATATACTTATGACCTGTAATGATATCGGATTGCCGTTGTCATTTAGTCCCGGTAAAAAATTCAAACCGATCCCTTCCTTATACCTGCCTACCTCGTTTTGCATTCCCTTGCAATGGGGAAAACCGGTGGTGGTGGGCGGTCCAATGGTACCGCATTTCAGCCTGTTGGCCCTGTTAAAGGCTTTTGCTTTCGGATCTTTCCTGAAAATATTTGGCAAACTGGGCAGCAAGCTTTTGAAAGCACTGAATCAAAAAGTGCTTAAGAAATCACCAACTACCGCAAAACTGAGCAAGGCGTTCTGTAAAATGGGTTTTGAACCGGTAGACCTCGTCACCGGCCGGGTAAATTATGAATACACCGATTTTGAATTGCCTGGCGCCATCCCTGTTAAATGGGAAAGAAGCTGGGACAGCGACTCCCGCATCAACGGCCCCCTTGGGCATGGCGTACAATTATCGTACGACCGTTATATTCAACTATGGTCTGAGGAAGGATGTTTGTCGGTAATGCTGGCCGATGGCCGCCAGGCAGTATTTCCGTTGCTGTATCATGGCGAAAGCTTTTATCATCCGCAGGAGAAATTAATGCTCCGCCGCAAACAGAACGGTCATTTTTTACTGGAGGATTACAACGATTCCTGTTATTATCATTTCAACCATGATGCGGACCCGGGTCGGTGGCAGTTGTCGTTTATAGAGGATTGCAACGGGAGCCGGGTTCAATTACATTATAGCGGCAAACACCTGCAGGCGATAACTGATAGCGTTGGACGGCAATTGCTTTTTACACTGGATAAACAACATCGCATTACGCAGGTTGAAGTAAAGCATCGCGATATTAGTAAAATACTCGTAAGCTATGGGTATAACGAGCATGGCGACCTGGTTAGTATTGCCGATGCCCTGAACCAGGTTACCACTATCGAATACCGCTTTCACCTGATGATAAAGAAAACCGACCGGAACGGCCAAAGCTTTTACTGGGAATATGACAGTAAACGCCGTTGTATTCATACCTGGGGCGACGGCGGCGTTCTGGAAGGTTACATACAATACCGGAAGGGGTATAATGAAGTAACCAATTCATTGGGTGAAACCACCATTTACCATTACGATGAAAATAACTTATGTATCCAGGAAACAGATCACTATGGCAATCACAGATACACCGAATACACCGATAATATTGAAATATACCGCGATATAGATGAGGCCGGTAATATTGAAGGATATGCATACGATGAAAGATCGAGGCTCATAGAAAATATTTCGCCCGATGGCAGCAGTACAAAGTACCATTATAATGACTTTAATCAGCCTGTGCTGATCGTGCATCCCGATGGTACCAGCCAAACCTTTGGTTACGATAACCTGCGCCGGTTATGTTTCATAAACCATCCCAACGGAAGAAGCATCACCTTACAGTATAATACAACCGGCCAGGTAGAATGCATTGTGGAAAATGGCAGGCTCAAAACGCAGCTGAAGTATGATGAAGATGGCAACCTCACGAACGTGCAGTTGCCCGACGGCACAATTGCACAATGGAAATACGATGCGCTTGGCCGTTGCATACAATCGGTGAATCCCAATGGCCAGATACGTTATATTACCTATGATGAACTGGACCGCATACAAACAGTTCATTTACCCGATGGCAATACCATCAGGCTGCAGTATAATGCGTATGAAGATATAGTACTCGCAAGGGATAAACATACCAGCGTGCAGTTTGAATACACGCCGCTCGGTAATGTTAAAAAGCGCAAACAGGGCAATGCCGAAATGCAGTTTTTGTTCGATACGGAAGAACGGTTATGTGCCGTAATAAATGAATCGGGCCGGCATTACAGGCTGGGATATAATAAACGGGGCGAAATTATCAGTGAAACCGGTTTCGATGGTATACAGTCGCACTATGAGCGTGATGTTATCGGTCGTATAACCAGGGCAATAAGACCCGGCGCCCGTACTACCAATTATGAATACGATGTGAATGGTAATATTACAAGAATAGAGTACCACGACGGAAGCTGGGAATTATTCAACTATGATAAAAACGGCGATCTGCGGGAAGCCATTAACGAACACAGTGCGGTAAGGTTTACCCGCAACAAGCGCGGGCTCATCATCTGTGAGGACCAGGATGGATATAAAGTAGAAAGCACATACGATAAATGGGGCAACCGCACACGGCTTACCAGCAGTTTGGGCGCCGATATGTTGATAGGGCGAAATGAAACAGGAGCCGTAACCAATATGCAGATCGATGCCTGGCAGGCACAGATGAAATATAACCGCGAAGGCGCTGAAATAGAAAGAATATTACCAGGCGGCCTGTGCAGTGAATGGAAGTATGACCAGGGCGGAAGACCCGGCGAACTGAAGGTAAGCAGGAAAGGCGTGGTGCAAAGCTGGAAAAAGTATACCTGGGATTCGGATACCCGGCTTACCGATATTTTTGATGCCCTGAGCCAGGGTAACACCCATTTCAAACACGACCAGTTGGGCAACCTTGTTTTTGCCCAGTATGCCAACAACAGCATACTCCACAGAACGGCTGATGCTACCGGTAATATTTATGAAACAACCGACAAAAGCGATCGCCGTTATAACGGTGCCGGCGCACCACTGGAGAGCAGGAAATTTATTTACAAATACGATGAGGAAGGCTTCCTGGTAAGTAAAACCGATAAGGTTACGCATTTGAAAACCCGCTATACCTGGTATGCCAACGGCATGTTGAAAAAGGTGATTCGCCCCGATGGGAAAACAATACAATTTACATACGATGCATTGGGCAGGCGGATCTCAAAAAGTTGTAACGGAGTGCTTACACGGTGGGTGTGGCATGCCAATGTGCCCCTGCACGAATGGAGTTACAATGAAAAGGAAAGACCCCGCACAATAGTGAACGAATGGGGTGAAATGAGCTTTGATAAAGAAGAACCAAACCCTAAAAATAAATTGTCGGGCGCCAAAGGCATTACCTGGATATTCGATGACGATAGTTTTGTTCCCTGTGCTAAGATAGAAGATGGCAATACATACAGTATCATCACTGATCACCTCGGCACTCCGGTAGAAGCGTATGATGATACCGGAAAAAAAGTTTGGGAATGCGTATTGGATATTTATGGTCGGGCATCGATGATCAATGGAAGTAAAAATTTTATACCTTTCCGGTTTCAGGGGCAGTACGAAGATGAGGAAACGGGTTTGTATTATAACAGGTACAGGTATTACAATCCCGGCGAAGGTCTTTATATAAGCAAAGACCCGATGTCGGTGCTGGGCGGGTTTAATGTATATTCGTATGCGCATGATCCCAATTCGTGGATAGATGCATGGGGGCTGGCCAATAATACACCCATAGGTGATGCGGCAGAGAATCATTTAAGGGCGGTGCTTAATAAGCACAAATGGAAAGTATTTCCCGATATAAAAAATGGCAGCGAGAATGGGTTGGATATTGTGGCGCAGCACCCTAAAAACAATAAGGTCTATGTGTTTGAAGTAAAAGCGAATACATCGCGGTTGTCGGATCTGCAAAAAGACCCTGAAAAATATATTGCAGACCGGTTAACCGAAGCAAGGGATTTTGGTACCATCTGTGGTAAACAAACACCGCCGGGTACCAGCAGGGCCGCCCGCCAGATATTGAGAGAAATAGATAAACATGGCATGAGGCGGTATGTGGTGAGATATAAAGTGAAAAAGGTAAGAGGCAAATACGTGGTTACGCTGAAACCCAGAAAACGGGGAGTAAAAAAATGGGTAAAATGTCCATAATATATTTTTTATGAAGCCAAATCAGATACTGAAAAAGAAGATGCAGTTTTTTCTAGATGCGCCAACGGATATAGCAGCTTATGAACAGGAAAAAATAGAGAATATAGAAGATGAAGATGATAAGGAAGCTCTTATTGACGAGCTGACCTTTGAAATTGGAAAGACCCTGCTGGCGCCGGCTAATAATTTTGTGCTGAATAACAGAACGGCCGAAGGGTGGACGAACTTTGAACGGGCCATGGTTTGGATTTATAACTACATAAAAAAATCAAAACCCACCAACTTTTCATTGACCGACGAGCCGTTTGCCGCAGTGATAGGAATGAGCTGGCTGTTTGATAAAAAAGATATTACCGACGACGCCGTTTCACTGTTAAGACGCAGGTGGAATTTGAAAAAGGAAAAAGCACATGAGTATGTAGTTCATAAAGAACTGTTGGTTTCGTTGTATGAGATCTGCTTCAACGATAGTCAAAGCGGGTTACCGGTTGATTTTTTAAAAGAAGATCATATTTACCGGCGGCTTATCAACTCAATTAATTTACCGGATAATGAGTTTATGCCGTTGCTGCAGGAAGCCTGTGATTATCATTTAATGCATACTACACTGGGGGCAGATAGAAACTTTATTGAGTTTTCCTATTTTGAACTGGTGCCATATGAGATACTGCTGCTCTTAAAAACAAGGGAGAAGCTGGGCTTCGAAACGCCGGTCGTAGACCACGAGCTTATGAAAACGCCCCTGGCGCAATTTCAGGGAAATACCAGTACCTATGATCCGGAAAGAGACGAGGTATTGCAACTGATCTTAAGAAATGCAAAATAGTCTATATTAAATAGTATGAAAGAGGTTCTTATAAAGGGCAGGCGTTATGCCGGCCCTTTATATTTTACAGGCTGGTCCTTTAGTAGATCTGAAAATAACTTCAGGGTATCCGGCCATCTCTTTTATCTTTCTTTTCATCGAAAAACCTGTCAACCGACCATGGTCCATTACCGGCAATCAGGAAGTAAATAAGCCCGGCCAGGCACAAGAGTGTTATCAATAATTGAGAGAAGGGGCGGAACATGCCTTCAGCCTGGTTTATAAAGAAAATGGCGCCGATAAGTATCGGGATCTGCATGATGCAGGCGGCCCGCGTAAGCAGGCCAAATGCGAGCATAAGCCCGCCTACAAGGTGAGCGAATACAATATAGTGGCCAAGGATGCTTAATGCGAAATAACTGTTTGGCAGGAAACCGCTCATGCGGCTGATCATGGTACCCATATTTTCAAGAAACTCGATCCCTTTGTAGAAGAGGAATATACCAAGGGCAAAGCGGAAGATATCTGCCCATTTGGGATGATGCCTGTCACCCCAATACTCAAGTCGTTGGAGTAGATTCATATGGCAATTTTTTGAGTAAATAAATGAAAGAGCAACACAAAGATAGATATATTCCCATTAGCCCATCTAAAAGCAAAGGTGGGTCACTTTGAAGGCGACCCACCAGATATACATTCTATAGCCGTATAATCAATGTTTAAACTGAAACGCTGGCGCTTTTACCTGAAAATAACCATTCTGTCAGTTGTGTTTTCAACCGGCTGGGGAAAGAACCAGGAGCATTGCCGGTATAGTCAACATATCTCACCATCACTTTTATCATGATCATCGTTTCGTTTTTTGCTTTTTCCTGTCTGCTTTCAGAAACTGCTAACCATTTTTCCATTTCTGCGCTATCCTCAACAATGGCGCCCTTACCCTGCAATTTCAACCGGTATGCGATGCCCTTTTTGAAAAATTCCAGCCTTACGGGAAACTCTTTGTCGAATGCTTCAATATCCTGGGCCGGCTTGGGAATAACGAACCTGATCTCGCCATCGTCATTAATTTCCATTTCGGTAACCAGGTGGTTAGGGAGTTTGAATAAAGAATCTCCTTCTGCAAAAAACAAAGCGCTGTTCAGTTCAGCCAACTTCCTCTTAAGTAATTTACCGGGTAAATTAGTATTCATAGATTCCGTTTTATATTAAATAGAAAAAGAAACAACGGTATGGATCTCATGCTGAAGGCTTAACGCTCAACGCCTGTTTTCGATATTCGTACTGCGCCAATAATAGCATTCCGGCGAACTTCGAAGAAAAAAGCCAGCAGGCATATTCGGGTGTTGCGTTCTGCCTTTAGCGTTCAGCATAAATTACCCAATCGCCATACCATATTCCTTATAAATGATTCTTAATGAATTACTACAGGCATATCAAAAAATCCGTCCCATAATTGGACAGGTTTTTCCAAAATTGACATTCCTGACTCACTTACCGTTGGATTACCCGGTGAATTGTAAAAAATGTAGAATAAACTGGATTTATCAGACCTGTGAACCTTTTATAAGAACAACCGATTTAACGGATTGTTCTTTAAGATGTAGGTAGCTTTTTCGTGTTTCATCCTGTGTATATCCCGCAAGACCTTCCTCATTTTCAAAAGCTACCAGGTGGATTTCGAATGGCGGTTCTATTGAATTATCAACAAATGTACTACTTGTTGGCCGTAAACGTAAAAGAAGTTGTCCGCTATATTTCCACAATAGTGGAAGAACAACATTTTCAAACTCATAGAATGTTTCTTCCTGACCTTCCTGTATATAAATCAGCTGGGTTATGTATATCATTTTCCGTTCCGGGCCTTAATGCAGGGTTAAAACTGCGTAATTTTTACGTTACCAGTGACAACAATTTTGTTAAACCGTTCAATTCCCTTTAAAAAATATTATGCCATGTGAATAAACATCATGGGTAGTGGGTAGTCATATGGGGCATGATTCCCTCCCGCACCAGTTTAATACTGCTTACTGCAACCGCTATTACCCTGCTGGTTTTATTACCCCGGTTGTTACTGGTGCAACGGATAGCGCAGGGCCACTCATTGGGAACCACTATTGCAGATATTTTATTAAGAGCCGTTTATATATTCATTACCTCCGTATTGTTTTTTATTATCCACCTGCCAACCCGTCCCATCAGGATAGGTTTTATAACGATAAATACCAATAGTTTCTGGCAACGGTTACCTGTAAGTATTATACTTTTTTTTATTATAGAACCGCTGTTGATCCGTTTCCACAAAATGTTGTTTCGTCTACAGGTAAACGAACAACTGTTTAAATTCATTTTTAATATCAATATGGTTATAACCGTTATTATAACCATTCTTGCAGCGCACATCTTCCGCCTTTTATTGAACAATTACCAGATGCGTTTATCAAATGCATCGTTGTTAAGAACAAATGCAGAAACAAAGTTCGAAGTGCTGAAGAACCAGGTGAATCCGCATTTCCTTTTCAATTCTTTAAATACGATCAACTCGCTTATAGTAACCGATCAGCAGGCTGCGGTGAATTATGTAAACAATATGTCTGATGTATACCGGTATGTATTGAAAAGCCATGAGCTGAATGCCATTGCGCTTGATGAGGAGCTTCGCTTTATAACCGCATATACGCATATGCTGAGGGGCCGTTACGGCAACAAAATACAGGTTGACTGTGCTATACCTGCTGCATACCGGCAATACCAGGTGCCGCCAATGGCGTTGCAAATACTTGTTGAAAATGCGGTAAAGCACAATATAGCATCAAATAACAAACCGTTGAACATTCGCATATATGCAAACGACAGCGCCATGCTCGTAGTGGAGAACAATCTGCAAAAGCGAAACGACCCTGCGCCTTCAACCGGTGTGGGTTTACACAACTTAAATCAGCGATGTAAATATTTATTGAACAACCAGCTGATAATACAACAAACCCAAACCAGTTTTTCAGTAACCGTTCCTTTAATGCATTCATGACTATGAAGATCGCAATTATTGAAGATGAAGAAATGGCCGTGCAGCAATTAAAAAGCCTGTTGCCGGCAACTGTATCACATGCCGAAGTGATAGCTGTTATAGATACGGTGGAGGAAGCTGTTGAATGGCTGAATACCCGCCCGGTAGTTGACCTTATCTTTATCGATATTCACCTCGCCGATGGTTCCTGTTTTGCCATCTTTCAACAGTGTAAAATCGAGGTGCCGGTTATTTTCGTAACCGCATACGACCGGTATGCCATACAGGCTTTTGAAGTGAACAGCATCGATTATCTTTTAAAACCGGTAAGAAAAGAAAGGTTACAGCAAGCCCTTGAT
Source organism: uncultured Niastella sp. (assembly GCA_966211305.1). Lineage (GTDB taxonomy): Bacteria > Bacteroidota > Bacteroidia > Chitinophagales > Chitinophagaceae > Niastella. The sequence goes on along the minus strand of CBIHPC010000116.1, from coordinate 6,954 downwards.
AAATTTCAGCGTTTTACCAGCCAGATGGCCCTGAGTGAGCAGCAGCTTCGCCTTATCACCCGGCACATAACGCAGGCAGCCAGTTACAAACAGCATTTCCTTATTCCTTATAAAGACAGGCTTATTCCCGTGCACGCAGATGAGTTCGCGTGGTTTGAAATAAAGGGTGGGGTAGTGCGGGGCATTACATTCGACAAAAAGCACTGGCTGCTGGAAGAAAGCCTCGATGAACTGGCTGAATCATTAAACCCCGAAACGTTTTACCGGGCGAACCGCCAATACCTGGTAAGCCGTAAAGCCATTAAAGAAGTTGAATACTATTTCAACGGGCGCTTTTGTTTGCATATGTCGCCCATTCCCGAAGAACCGGTGCTTATCAGCAAAGCAAAGGCCGGCCGTTTCAGGGATTGGATAGCAGGTTGAATGTGATATTTGTCAGCTTCAGGTGTTAAGAAATAAACAGTACAATACCAAACCCGAATTTTGTATATAATATTATAATTATGAAAAAGCTCATCTACACAGCGGTAATGCTGGTGTTGGTAACGCTGGTTGCGAACCAGGCATCGGCCCAATCGAAAATGACGGAAGAACAAAAGAAAGAGGCCCGGGCAAAATACCAGGCCTATAAGGAAAAGCTAAACCTGAATGAAGAACAAAGCAAACAGGTAGATGCTATCAATACCACCTGGTTTGAAGGCATAGCAGCACTAAAGAATTCAGGCGCCGGCAAAATGGCGAAATACAAAAAGTTCAAATCACTGAATTCGGAAAGAGATAAAAAAATGAAAGAGGTGTTGACAAAGGAACAGTTTAAAATATATAAAGAACAACAGGCAGAAATGAAGGATGAGTTTAAAGAACGCAGGGCAAACAGGGAGTAGGGAGGTTAATGGTCAATGGTGAGTGGTGAGTGGGCCTCCGGGTTTTAAAGCCCGCTGCATTAACTGCAATTTCATAAGCCGTTTAGTGACGAATAGCGTTCCAGATTTTATCGCATCTGGTATGCTGCGGACAGGCGTCAAGAAATTGACCATTCACCATTCATCATTGACGACTTAATGCACATAAGCGCCAGCGCTAACGCATAAAACTCCTGCACTACCCGCCAGTACTGACAAACGTTATACGAACACTTATTTTTAATAACATTTAACACTACGGTAATACACCGTTATTCTTATTCGATTACATTTGCACTTTCATATGGCAAGCAATCGTTTGAGCCTTTTGTTTCTACAAAGGGCTTCTTTATTTTAAGTAACTGAACAAGGCTATAAGACATACGCATGCGAAAGTTCACCACGTAAAACCCGCAAACGTTTGCCGGTATATAACGATAATAAAAAAAGTTTTTCGCAAACGCTATGAAATACCGGATATAGTTGCATTCTTTGCACACGTATCCTTTGAGAGACCTGCGCCCGGCAGGGTGAAAATCTCAAATCACAAACAAAAAATTACAAATCCCAAAGCCTGTTCAGCACCAGCGGTGAACCAAAACAGAAAACCTGGATCTCAAATTCTCAAAACAATACTTTGGAATCCGGCTTTTGAATTTTGTATTTATTATTTGGTCTTGTAATTTGAAATTTGGAGCTTCTTCTTCTTGCCTTAATCAAGTTCCGGTGTTCCTGTAAAAACCTCAACCACATTGTTAACTTGATTATTCGTACCAATGAACACTTTTACGCAAACCTGTTTCCTGGTGATTGCATGTATTGCACTCAGCAACGCTACACTCGCTAACGATGGCCGTATGGCGCCATCACCATTTACCACAACCCGTTTTCTGGCTTCGGCAAAAAAGATTGACTCCATCATTGCGGTCAATGCAACTGCCAAGGTATGCGCCTGCCAGATCCTTAACCTGCAATCGAACAACCATTATGTAACGAATGCAGTAGTATTTGCCGAGAAAACAAATAGTGAAGGGCAGGAGGATCTCGCAAAAGCCCAATCACGGCTCGAAAAAGAAAAGCGCATGCTGCGGTTACTCTTTTATAATAAGATAGAAGTAATAGCAAAAAAAACAGCCGCTACGGATTGTAATACTTTATTCCGGCAGTTGAAGAAGAAAAAAGACGATCTGTTATTGTACGAAGTATTGAATGCAGATATAGTAGTGAGGTAAAGGTCAGTTGACGTGTTGACGAGTTAACCAGTTAACCAGTTAACCAGTTAACTCGTCAACTCGTCAACTTAATACTGTTCCTTATCGTTGGGAAAGTCTTTCGCTTTCACATCGGTGATATAATTCTTTACAGCGCCTGTAATTTGCTCATGCAGGTTCAGGTATTGCCGCAAAAAACGGGGCTTGAACTCGGTATTGATGCCCAGCATATCGTGCATTACCAGTACCTGCCCGTCGCAAAACATACCGGCGCCTATACCAATGGTTGGTATTACCAGCGACTCAGACACTTCTTTTGCCAGCATGGCCGGTATTTTTTCAAGCACCACGCCAAAACAACCCGCTTCCTGCAGCAGTTTGGCATCATTGCGTAATTTATTGGCTTCGGCCTCTTCGCGTGCCCGAACCGTATAGGTGCCGAATTTGTAAATGCTTTGCGGCGTTAAACCCAGGTGCCCCATTACCGGTATACCGGCCGCCACAATACGTTTTACCGATTCCAGTACTTCCTCGCCGCCTTCGAGCTTAACGGCATGCGCACCCGTTTCTTTCATAATACGAATGGCTGAGGCCAGCGCTTCCTTCGAGTTGGCCTGGTAGGTACCGAAGGGCAGATCAACCACCACAAAACAACGGTTGATGCCACGGATAACCGAAGATGCATGGTAGATCATTTGATCGAGCGTAATGGGCAGGGTGGTTTCATGGCCAGCCATTACATTTGAAGCAGAGTCACCAACCAGTATCACATCGATACCGGCATCATCGAACAAACGGGCAAAGGAAAAATCATAAGCCGTTATCATCGAGATCTTTTCTCCTACGGCTTTCATTCTTTGTAACGTATGGGTCGTTACTTTTTTTACTTCTTTGTTAACGTGTACCGACATAACTGAGAGTTTAGTGCAAGTATGGCGGGAGGGAATATGGCTCTGCATTAGAATAAAACACATTCATAATGCTCCTCGCAGTTGTTAGCGCCTGCTAAGGTAGGTGAATTTAGCATTCAAGATACAGGTTACCGGGCCCAAGTTTCGGGGAAAACGAAAAAAGCAGGATAAAAAATTAATAATGAGAGTGTTCACAGGTTAACCAGTCAGCGGTTTAACCCGTCAATTGCTTCGCCTTCAACTCATCGTACAAATGCTGAATAAGCCCGTCGGCTAAACCGATCTTGGGTACGAATATATCTTCTATATTGGCCCATCGCATTATATTGATATATATGAACAGGGCCGGCACAATTACATCGGCGCGGTCTTCACGCAGTTTATACATACGTATTCTGTCCTCAACCGAAAAACTGCTTAATTCTTTATAATAGTCTTTCAACAGTTCCAACGGCAAAGGTTTGCCTTCTTTTCTTTTGGAGAGCGAAAACACTTTGTTTATGTTACCGCCCGAACCAATGGCCACAATATCCTGGTAGGGTTTTGTTTCGCGTTTTATGAAATCCTTTATTTCTCCCCACAGAAAATCATCAACCTGGTTCTTCAGCAACCTGATGGTGCCAATATCGAATGAACGTTTGAATATAAGTTTCCCGCCGGCAAAGAAAGTGAGCTCGGTGCTGCCGCCACCTACATCGATGTATAAATAGGTGTGGTTTTTATCGAGGTTCTCGGCAATATGATTTTCATAAATGAATGAAGCTTCGGCGTCGCCGGTGATCACCTCGATGCCTATGCCTGTTTCCCTTTTCACCCTTTCGAGGATCCGGTGCGCATTCGATGCATCTCGCATGGCCGAAGTGGCGGCGGCTTTGCAATATTGTACGCCATAGGCATCCATCAGCAGTTTATAGGCCTTGATGGTGTTGATGATCATTTCTTCCTTTTCCTTCGAGATCTCATTCTTCTCAAACACATCGAACCCCAAACGCAACGGTACACGCACCAGGTTCACCTTCTGAAATTGCGGTCGCCTGTTATTTGACAAAATAACATCAGAGATCAGCAATCTTGCCGCATTACTGCCTATATCGATAGCCGCCAGTTTCATGTGTTGGTTTATACCGCCGGAGCTTCGCCAATTATTGTAGGTTCTGTATCTACAAAACTGGGCAGGCCGGGGATAGCGTTGCTTTTTTGATGTAAGTAATTATATATCTCTAATTGCGACCGTATTTTTTTATGTTTCCGGTCGCGCACATACCGGTTACTTAATTCATTATCCAAAATTCTGGCTTTTACATTATCACTCAGTTGTATTTCCAGGATATTTTTCAACACTTTTTTAATATTCTCGTCAAAAACCGGACAAGTAGCCTCTACCCGATGGTCGAGGTTGCGCACCATCCAGTCGGCCGAGGAAATAAATACCTTTTCGCTTCCATTATTATGGAAAATAAATACCCGCGCATGTTCAAGATATTCGTCAATTATACTTACCGCTTTTACGGGTTTTACGAACTTCGCATTTTCCGAATACATACAGAATATTCCCCTGATGATGAGTTTTATTTCTACACCCGAGCGTGCCGCCTCGTATAATTTTTCAATAAGCGTTTCGTCCGAGAGCGAATTCATCTTTAAAATGATAGCTGCCGGTTTCTTTTCTTTGGCATTTTTTATTTCCCGGCCGATAAGCTTCAACAGCTCCTTGCGCAGATCGGTGGGGCAGGGTATGATGGTTTTACAGCTCTTTAGGAACTGGATGCCTTCCTTCGGTTTCTCCAGGTAATTAAAGATCCGGTTCACATCGGCCATAATATGCCGGTCGGCGGTAAGCAGGCAGTGATCGCCGTATACCGTTGCCGTTTTTTCATTCAGGTTGCCGGTGCTGATAAAACCGTAATGAATGGTATGGTTGTTCACCCGTTTTTTTATCAAACAGGCCTTGGCATGCACTTTCATGTCGGGAATACTGATCAGCACCTTTACGCCTTCGATCTCCAGCCTTTCTTTCCATTCGAGATTAGCCTCCTCATCGAACCGGGCCCGCAGTTCGAGCATTACCGTAACCTGTTTGCCGTTGCGAACCGCATTTATAAGGGCATTCACCACTTTTGAATTGCTGGCCAGCCGGTAGGCGGTTATTTTAATTACCGTTACATCGGGGTCAATGGCGGCCTCGCGCAACAGGTCGATAATGGAATGGAAGGAATGGTAGGGGAAATTCAGCATCACATCCGTTTGTTGTACCACATCGGTCACCCGCCGGGCGCCTTTTAATAAAGGATGCACAAACGGCCTTTTGCGGTGCCCTCTTTTCTCAAAAACATCGGGAAAATCCATAAAATGGCGGAAATTATGTATGCGGCCGCCGGGAATAAGGCTGTCTTTCCGCGACAGGTTCAGCTTGCGTATCAGGTAATCGAGCAGTCCGGCATCCATTTGTTTATCGAACACAAAACGCACGGGTTTCCCTTTTCGCCGGTTCTTTACCCCCTTTTCTATTTTCTGAATAAGGGTGGTAGAAATATCGCTGTCCATATCAATTTCAGCATCCTTGGTAACTTTAAATACCCAGGAGGCATAGCGATCGTAACCAAAATAGGAGTAAATGCTTTTCAGGTTGAACCTGATCACATCTTCGAGTAATATTATATGGTGCTCACCGGGAGGTGAGGGCAATTGAATAAAACGGCCGTTGGCCTTGGCGGGTATTTCAATAATTGAGTATTTCCGCTTAAGCGTAGCGTCTTTGCGGCTCAGCACCACGCCAAGGTAAATTGATTTTTCACGCAGGTAGGGAAAATGCGTAATGCTTTCGATCATGAGCGGAATGGTATTGCTCCGCACTTCTTCCTCGAAATAGGAAAGAACAAATTTCTGTTGTTCTTTATTCAGCGCTTTTTCGGTAATGAGGTAGATCTTTTCTTTTTCCAGTTCGCGGTGCAGGGCTTCCCAAATGCGGTTGAACTCGGCCTGCTGTTCCAGAACGATCTGTTGAATTTCATCGAGTATCTTCCCCGGAGCGACCTCCATATGCATATTCTTTTTACCCACTTCGGTCATGCGTTTAAGGGTAGCTACCCGCACGCGGAAGAATTCATCGAGATTATTGGAGAAAATGCCTAAAAATTTGATCCGTTCCCGCAGTGGTACACTGGGGTCAGCGGCTTCCTGTAACACCCTGGCATTAAAAGATAACCAGCTTATATCACGCGCTATCGTTTTACGTTTCATCTGTATGATCATAATTTGTTTTGGCAGAATTCCCCCTGAAATTCGATTTAAGGTTTAAGAAATATATTTAATTCCTGTGCCGGGTTCGCCACTTCATACGGGTTGGGTATGAATATGTTCTGCCAAAGGTGAGAAGGCGTAAATTAAAATTAAATTAAGTAATTATTAAATCGGGCAGGGGAAATCTGATCATAAAGATGGCAGTTTTAATAACATAGGGGGGATTTTGGCTGATAAACTGTATAAATCATCACCGGGAAAAGGAATACCCGGGCTTTATGCCGCCCGGCACAACGGGCGAACAGCACCTGTAAATCGGTAGTAAGAGGAGAATGGGGGAGCATTGAACCGGGTTATGCCTGGCTCCCTTAAAACCGGTTGAACCAGGTGAAAGCCAGTTTTCGTATATTTACGAGTTGGGTGGGGCACCAGGGGGGCGGAAATGTGAATAACCGGCCATAATTGGCTAGTTTGCACAATTCCAAGCGCTACATATCCACAGATGTTGAAAAACTCTTAAAAAAAGTTTGGTTAGAGTTTGTGAAATCCATAGATTTTCCGACCTTTGCCGTCCTAAATTTTTATGCGTCATGGCTAGAGTATGTCAGGTAACAGGTAAAGTTCCAGTAACAGGACACAAAGTTTCGCATTCTAACATTAAAACCAAACGTAGGTTTTTACCGAATTTGC
>CBIHPC010000115.1:0-17716 GCA_966211305.1 uncultured Niastella sp. | reverse complement strand
AGCGGTATTTTTTGTTTCACAACCGGTAAAGTATGTGTGATGAGCGGTAAAATAGGTGGCTAAAAGCGCAAATAGCCGGGTAAGCGGCTGAACACTAAGGAGATAATCCCGGCAAAAAGCAGGACGGTTATGCTAAAGTGATAATGAATTCGGAACACAAAGGGTTAATAGTTTTGGGCCTCCCGGCAGATCAAATATGATTTTCATAACCCGGCAGCGCCGTTCCCGGTTTACGACTCAATAATACAAGCTGACAGGTATAGTAGTAATCCTTAGCTTTCGCGAGCTATTCACCATTGACCTCACTTGCTTTGTAACAGCTTCAATAATTTTCTATCGGGCTTGTGGCCATACCAGTTTTCGTATTGCACATCGGAACGGTTTGAGTTCAGCATGCCGAAATCTCCTTTCAGTTCCCACAGCGCAAAACCAATTCCGTTGCCGGTAAGAATATCGAGCACATCGCCAAACCAGGCGAGGAAAACATCATGCGGGGTTTGTTTCCAGCAACCGCATTCGCCACAGTGCACCCCAATACCTTTCTTCACCAGGTTGAGCCAGGGTTTGTAATATTCTTCCATCGCGGCGCGATCGTAATACCGGCCGCCCATATTACCGGGCCATACCGGCGTTGGCTGGTAAGCAGGATCAGGATATACCCAGGGCGCCTTGTAATGTGAAATTTCGTACGGATAATAACCACGGCAGCTTTGGCCGATATGCAGGTCGGCCAGTTCGGGTGCAGCATACCCGTTATTGGCTTCGGCAATAACATAAAAATTCCTGTTCTCTTTCCTGATAACTTCTGTGGCCGCTTTTGCTACATTATGGTAAAGTGAACCGGGAACAGCCGTAGTCTTCGATTTGGTATCATTTATATTTTCCCGGTAACAGGGCTCGTTCACCAGGTCGAAGCTGATCTTGCCGGTTGAAATATTTTTGAACCGCTTTGCCCAAAAGCTCCAGTGATGGCAAAAGGCATCCTGCGCATTTTTATCGTTCCATAAATTATAGGGTTCGTTGTAACCGGTGCTTACGCAATAACCCGGCGCGCGATGCAGGTTCAGGCTTACGTGCAGATTATACTTCTGTGCCAGGTAAATTGTTTTTTCTATCTGCTGTACCTTGTTCTCATCTATCCTATATACATCTTCGGCACTAATATATTGTTTTTTGGGAGTGATGTTCAGGTAGGTAGGGTATGCCACCGGCATTCTTATGAAGTCGAATCCCCAGTCGGCCACCCATTTAAAGTACTCTTCGGGTGTATGTTTTATTTCATACCAGGGATCGGGTTGAAAGTAATCGGGAATGTTAAACCCTTTCCATTTGGGTAATTTGTTCTTTCCTGAATTACTTTCTGTATTTGAATTGACGCTGTTAGCGGTAAGTGCTGCAAGTTCCGGTATAACTTTAGTGCATCCTACTACATGCGCTACAGTAGCCAGCCCGACATTACGCAAGAATGTCCGGCGGGACAGGCCTTTGTTCAGTTTCATTTGCTCCAAGGATTTTTTAAAGTGAGAAAAATTTTCCGCTACAAGTGAATCAAAATCCTTTTTGCATGAAACGTACCAAAAACTGTTATGGATAGGGTAAGACCACGAATTTAATTCGCGGGTTTTTGTTGGTTGCCAAACCGTCAGAAGTGGGTTCGTTTGTTGATAGCTGGTAACACACATGCGACTAATATTACAGGTAAGTTACGTACTGTAGCTGATAATAAATAAAAAAAGCCCCGAAGAATCGGGGCTTACTTTCACATTGTAAACCTAGAGAACGATAACCCTGTTTGAAGTTATTTTCTGATTATTTTTTCCAAAAATTGTTAAAAAATAAATTCCCGGTGTCATTGAGGCAGTCCGCAGAAGTTTTTCAGTATGCCTGAATCCGGTAACGTTGAATGAGCGCTCTATAAATTTCTGTCCGGTTACACTGCGCAGCTCGAGCCGGTATGAGCTTTCGTTCAACCCGGTTAACTGAATAATGATCAGATCTGCTGTGGGGTTGGGTGCTACCACCATTTGCATACCTGTAACAGTGCCTAAATTAAAGGTTAGTGTGCTCGAGTATTTGAAGGCGGCATCATTGTCAATCATCTTCAACCGGTAATAGTTGTTGCCGGTTCCGGCGTTTTTGTCGTTGAATACGTAATCACCATGGCTGGCATTTTCGCGGGGGAATACAATAGCGATGGTTTCAAAGTGAACACCGTCGCGGCTTCTTTCCACTTCGAACCGGTTCAGGTTCACTTCCTCGCTTGTTCTCCAGTTCAGGTTGATGACGGTATTTTTTTCCTGTCCTTTGAATTCAGTTAACGTCACCGGCAGCGGGGACTCTCCTATACACAACTGGGTATTGAATAAATACCCTTTGCCTGGTCCATTATCAATAGTCAGGAAATCGAACAATATACCCAGTGTGCTGCCGAGGTTCAGCAGGCTGTTGTCGAAATCGAGCGCCGCCGCAGGTGAGCCAATGAGTATACGCGGTGATGAGCCAATGCCGCGAACGTAAGGCACTCCGGCAACACTGAAACCGAACAGCGAAACTGCATTTACCGAAAGAAATTCGCTGCCATAAGTGGCCGAAGCCGTATACGGGGGCGTAATATTGAATGTTCCGTTTGAATTGCCGAGGAAAACATAGGCCGATCCGCCGACAGCATGTGCCTGCAATTGCAGCAGGGTGGCGCCTGAAGAAAGCGGTTCACCCACTACCAGGTCGGCATATCCATCGCAGTTAACATCATAAGCGTTATCGATGGCTGCGCCAAACAGCACGTTCAGGTCGAGTGTGTTCAGGATCGACAGTAAACCGATTGAACGCGGCGACTCCAGTACCTGGTCGCTGGTGGCTGAACTGCCGGTTGAGCTTTTCTTTTTGAAGATATGTACGTTACCGCTCTGAATGGTAAGGGTAAGCGCGTTGGGAAGTAAGCCGCCCGTAGGCGCGCCAATGGCAATGCTTCCATTCCGGTTGCCGTCAGCGGCTTTCAGGCCTTTTACTTTATAACCGAATAAATTGGCGGCATTACCGAGCAAACTTCCGTTGGTTGGTTTTAGCGTTGTACCAACATTGTTATTAACACCTGAGCCGGTTCCATAATAAACGTGCGCGGTTCCGCTCAGTATTTGTCCGGTCACTATGCCGCTCAATGACGACAGGTCAACGCCGGCGGGAGCGCCCGCTACTACGTCTAAATAACCATCATTATTATAATCACCCGCGCCGTCGACACTGAAACCGAATAACAATCCATTGTGCAGGATGGGGAGCGACAGACCCAGTAGTGAAAGGGTAGGCGTTTCCAACTGCACGGGAGCGGTGGTTGTTAAGTTATTGGAATAATATACAAAGGCGGCGCCGTTTTGAACGGCCGATAGATCTGCGCCCATAAACCCCGGCGCGCCAACAACGATATCTGATTTATTATCACCATTAAGATCGCCGGCTGCCGCTACGGAGAAACCAAAAAGGGCATTGACCGACACATTGCTAAGTAATATATTGGCAATGCCCGTACTGAAAAATCCCGTGCCCTGTAATTTAATTTCAATAAAGTTGGTTGGATTGGCCGCCGCTGTATTCCCGCCCGGAAACACATATACCTTTCCTGCCTTTACCGTAACGTTAGTGGGTATAAGTCCCGCTGCAGTGGTGGTATAGGAATCGAGCGGTGCGCCAACAATAATATCATTGATGCCATCGCCGGTAACATCGCCTGCATCTACACTGGTGCCAAACAAGGCGCCGGCAACAGCGGTGTTGGGTTGCAGGGTTTTGGCCGGTATGGTTGATAAACCTGTGGGTGAGCCGTAAAACACGAACACAGCACCTACGCTTGCCAGTGATCCGGTACCACTGAAGATGTCTGTGAGTGCCGGGGCGCTGATTGCGGCGTCGCCATAACCATCGCCGTTTACATCGCCGAGGCCGGTAACGGCATAGCCATACAATGAAGCATGCAGTTGCACGGTGGTAAGGCCGCTGATCAATCCATCGGCTGAGGTTGTCCACTCAGGCGTTTTATTCAGCGGATCGATGGTTACCGGGTAAGTAGCTTCACTGTCATCTACCTCAATGGTGAGTAAACCATTGCTGTAAAGCATAGCTGCAGGTAATGCTTTGTGCGTTGCATCCCAAACGTGCAGGTCTTCATAAGCCAGCAGCATTTTGTTGTCGGAATTAAAAAAAGCCAGGCTATTAATGTTCAGCAGCCGGGGTTGCAGCTCAGTAGCAGGTTCAATGGTCACTTTGAGGGCGCCATCGCCTGGCATTTTCCTGTTCACCAAAAAATTCTGCCGTAAACCGTCGCTGTTATTGATGTATTCGATGTAAATGTTATCATACTTGTACAGCAGTTGATTGGCTGTATGGGAAATAGCGTATTGTTCTTCAGGTTGCCATTGTATGGCAGAACGGCCAATACCCTTAAGCCGGAAGGCTACCTGCCATTCTTTTTCCTGCATGCATTGCACTTTATAGCCGGCAGGAGAAATATAAAACCCGGCGCGGCTGCGCATATTGGTAGCGCTGAAGCTGCCGTATGGGCGCGTCGGTTTTATTTGTTCGCCGAGTTGTTGTATGCTTGTCAATGCCTTATTATACCAGTCGGCAGAAATATCGGCGGCAAGCTGTTTATTGTTTTTGATAATTGTTTGTGGTTGAGCCGGATGGTGCTTTTTGTTCAATTGTGCCTGTGCGGTAGTTGTTAATGGTAATGCAATAGCGGTCATTACCAACAAAGTGTAAATCTTTGGTTTCAATGGTAAACGTTTTTGAAGTGAACAGAAGGTGATTGCTATTTCCTATACAGCGCTGTGAAGGCGTATGCATACGAATAGCCAGGTTTGTAATTAAATTGATTAATGGGACTAGAAATATTGGAAGGAATTGGGCCCTGACAGGCTTTTCTGGTAAATATTGGAGTGTGTAATCAGAAACGATCCGGATGTAAAAGTAGGATCCCTGACTGCTTTCAATTACCTCTCACGATCCAAAGAATACCGGTATCGGGTCAACAAACACTTAGTCAACGAGGTTAGGTGCTGTTTTCATTGATCTGGATCAAGTTGCAGAAACTTTCTTTTTAGCAATAAGAGAAAATGCTTATGGAAAACGAAGGTTTATCCTCAAAGGGGCAAATAGCTTTTTTTTTCAGGATTCATATAGAAGGCATCGGTGTATGTATATAATGGTAGTTACTTGTTTGTATCTCTGATTTGATAGCTGAGTAAAAAGCCTTGTTATCATTAAACCACAAAGATTATTATGAAGAGCTATTCAATTCAAATAAGCAAAATTGATCGTGAAGATGCGTTTAAGGAACTGGCGGTTGCAATGGGTGGTGAGCTGCAGGAAGGCAATTCGCTGGTGAAGTTTTCCGGTGAGTTGGGGCGGGGTAAAATAAAAAAGTACCATCTTGACGCCGGTTTATATATGCGGGTGTGGGATCTGTACTTACTGAAACCGATTGAGCTGATCAGGGAAGCCCTGCCGGTTTATATTGCAGACAATGGATTTACCCTTTTATGTTTACATACGCCTGAGTCAATTGATTTGAAGAGTATCAATCAGCACCAGCAGTTCAGTAAAGTAAGGGAGCGGCGCTTTGCCCTGGTTCCCGATGCGGTAAATGTAGGTTTACAACTGAATGCGCACCTGCCTGTACAATTGATTGATTTTACTATTTCTGCATACTGGCTAAAACAGCAAGCCGGGTATGAGCATGTTGCCGGCTATTTCAATGATGGCATTATGGAAGAAAACGGTATGCCGCTGCTGATTGAGCCCTGCCACGCGAAGGCGAATATGCTGGCAGCCAAACTGATCGATTGGCTGGAAGATCAAAATGCCGATCCGGGAACGCTGTTACCAACAGCAGAAGCGTTGATAAAGGATTTTTTGAGCGCCCTTGCGAAAGAGGAAACTGAAAAAACGAGCGGCAACATAGATTTGTATTATGAGAAAGTGAAGGAGGCGGAGGCCATATTGATCTCGAACCTGCAGAAATCGCCGCCACGCATGAGCATTATTGCCAAAATGGTGGCATTGAGTGAATCTACATTAAAGCGATACTTTAAATTGATCTATGGGAAAAGCGTTTATGAATATTATTTGAACCGGAAAATGGAAATGGCCAGAACAATCATGTTGCAGAAGCCTTATTCGGTAAATGAAATTGCCGAAATGATGGGTTATGAGAAAGTGAGCCATTTTATTGAGATCTTTAAAAAACACCACGGCTATTCACCCGGAACCATCAAGCGGAAGCACAGCGAGTTATTGAGTTCGTGAGGGGGAATGGTGATTGAATCACTTATGAAAGGACTGCCGATGAGAAGGCATCAGGTAGGTGGTGAAAAGAATAATAATTGCGGATCGCCTGCGGCTTAGCTTATTATTATGACATTATCAGGGTAACCGGAACCTGGGAACGATAATATTTTATAGCGAGCCCGGAAATATCACATTAGCACATTATTCAACCTCGTCCCCTTAGTCGGCGTGCAATATAAACCCTGCGAAGCGCATGCTTTGCGGGGTTTTTTTTGGGGGGGAGAATACCAATAGACAATCATCCTGATGGCGGGGAGTTAGCAAATAACCATTCATTTGCTGTTACGCATCAGCAATGATGAGATGGCAAACCGCGGACATTTGCCGGAGTGTCAGGAATACGATCGGGAGAAAACGAAAATTGGTTCAAAAGGAAAAAGGCATGGATTACCGGTAACTGGTAACCGGCAGCTGAAAACTAAAAATTAAACGGTAGAATATTGGAAAATTATATGGTAGCGAATAAAGGAAGAATGGGAAGCAGTTCACCATTTCAAAGCCTGTTTTTCATTTCAGCCATTAACTTTTAATGGGTCGCCTGAGCTTCTGGCCGTTTGATCCTCCCCCGAAATTCAACGACCAATTATCACATTAGCCTAAAATCCCAATCGGGGCATAGGCCGTAAAATATATGGCTCAGTGCGGGCAGGTTCCCTGAACAACCAGTTATAGAAACGATTTATTAGTCCGAGCAGGTTAGATTTATAGGCAAATCGTGGCTGGAACGGGTAATACTGCGCGCTGCCTATCTTTACTTTCACCAGCACCATCTCTTTAAACGCTTTTTCTTTGATTTCGTCCGACAGGCCGATCAAGCTATTTAGCTCTTCCGGATCGTTTATCACATACGCTTTCCCGATGATCTGCAGGTAATATCCTTTGCCTTTGCGATAGAACTGCATGTGTGCGGGAAATTCCCGGTCAAACTCATTCAGTTGCTGCTCAGGCCGGTTCATGAAGAACCAGATATTGGCCAATTCGTCTACTTTAAGAATGCTTACAATAGTGGTAGGGAATTTTAACACGCCTCCGCTCAAATTATAAAACAACGCACTGCCTATTCCCTGAATTTTATCCTGTAAGAAAGGTATACTGTCAGCGTGCTTCATATATGTGTGTTTTAGGTGTTAAAGTTCAAATCCAATACCAGTAAAAAAATGCACTCTAAACAGGTAATTTTATTGGAGCCACGTGGACATTTTTCTACACAAGACTGCACATATAGTAATTGTACGTGGCACCCCTTTTTTATCTGTCGGGTTACAATCGTTTTTTATCACCCACAAAACAATGCGTTATGGAAAGATCAGCGAGGAGTTCAAAAAATCAGGCGGCTGCTAACAAGGGTAGCAAAGCTGCTTCGGGTAAGAAGGATAACCAGCCAAAGGATAACCAATCGTTATTGAGAAAGTTTTTTGTAGAAGAATTGCAGGATATCTATTGGGCCGAAAAACATTTGGCGAAAGAGTTGCCCAAATTGCAGAAAGCCGCCACAAGTGAGGAATTAGCCGATGCTTTTGGCGATCATCAGGCAGCTACTGAAGAACACGTTAGCCGCCTGGAAGATGTGTTTAAAATGATGGGCGAAACTCCCAAAGCCAAAAAGTGCGAAGCAATGGAAGGGCTGGTTAAAGAAGCACAGCACATTATTGAAGAAACAGATGAAGAAACAGCCACCCGCGATGTTGCTTTAATTATGGCTGCACAGAAGGTGGAACATTATGAAATAGCCACTTATGGAAGTTTGGTGCAATTGGCAAAAACCATCGGAATGATGGATGTAGCCGAAGTACTGGCGGAAACACTCGATGAAGAAAAGGAAGCCGATTTGCTGTTGACCAGCATTGCTGAAGGCAGCGCGAACGAAGAAAGTTCAACGGAAGAAGGAAATGACGGAGAAGAAGAATAAGCGAACGAGATTAATAGAACATTAAAAAAACAGCTCATTTGCCCGAAATGGCTACCCTGGTATAACTTTTTTAGTTCTGGTTATAGATTTAGGGGTTTTTTAAGGTCTACTGGTGTCGGGCCATTCCTGGCCTGACTTTTTTTTGCCTATACTCCTCGTTTCGGTTTTGGATCTCCCGATTCCTGCATTTTCAAAAAGGATGTATTATGCGAAAGAAGAAAAGAAAGAGCGGGCTCTCCGCCCTGTTCCAGAAAATGTCGGCCAAAGTAACCAAAGCATCCGGTTCCCCCCTGGCATTTAGCATAGCATTGATCGTAGTTTTGATCTGGGGCATAACGGGGCCGATTTTCGGGTTTTCAGATACCTGGCAACTGGTGATCAACACCGGTACTACCATTATTACTTTTTTAATGGTCTTCATCATTCAACAATCTCAAAATAAGGATACTACGGCCATTCAGCTAAAACTGAACGAATTGATAGCCTGTAATGAACGGGCAAGCAATCGTTTGATAGATATTGAGGACCTTACAGAAGAAGAGCTGGAGAAGATCAGGAAGTTCTATGTAAAACTTTCGGCCCTTGCAGAAAAGGAGGGCGATGTGAGCAGTTCACACTCCCTGAGCGAGGCGGAGAATTTACACGAATTCAAATTGAAACGTAAAACCGGAAGATGATGGAGCAACGGGTAAAAGTGACGCACCGGCAACATTTGAAAATATACAGGGACTATGCAAAGGCTGCCACACTGGCCGATCTCGTATATGTGTCGGATACCCAGCCGGGCATTCTTCGCTATAAAAAAGGCAGGGGATATATGTACATGTATGCGGGCAAGCTATTACGTAACAAAGATGTAATAAAAAGGATCCGCAGCCTGGCTATTCCGCCTTCCTGGACGTCGGTATGGATCTGCGCCTTGCCAAACGGGCATATCCAGGCCACCGGACTGGATATGCGTAAACGAAAACAATATCGCTATCATCCCCTGTGGTCGGTATTACGCAATGAAACCAAATTTCACCGGTTGTATGAGTTTGGAAAAGCATTGCCTGCCTTGAGAAATAAGCTGGAAAGTGATCTTGGTCAACGGGGGTTGACCGCGTCGAAGGTGATCGCCACCGTTATCAGCCTTATGGAGCGGACATACATTCGCGTAGGCAGCTGCGAATATGAAAAACAGAACGGCTCACACGGAATCACCACGTTGAAGGACAACCACGTAGCCGTTGCCGGAGACACCATTCGGTTTTCGTTCAGGGGAAAAAAGGGCGTAAGCCACGATATAGCATTGAAAAGTAAGCGGTTGGCCCGCATTGTAAAAAATTGCCGCGAAATTCCGGGCAAAGAACTGTTTCAATATTATGATGAGGAAGGAAATAAACATCCGGTTGATTCGGGCATGATTAACAGTTATATAAAAGATGCAACGGGAATGGATTTCACTTCGAAGGATTTCAGGACATGGGCAGGCTCAATGAATTTACTGCGATCACTGCAGGCCGTTGGTGAGGCGGTTACAGTCGCTGAAAATAAGAGGAACATGGTGGCCGCGCTCGATGCAGTAAGCCTAAAGTTAGGGAATACACGCACTGTGTGCAGGAAATATTACGTTCATCCGGGCCTGATAGCCTTGTACGAGGAGAATAAGCTAAATAAGTACCTATCGCAGTTAGAAATTGAACCGTGTACTGAAGGAATAATCGGATTGCATGCATACGAGCAGCTTTTGATGAAAATTCTACAGTCATTCCACAAAAGTTAAGTGATAATGGGAACTATTTTCTACAGATACAATTTGTTCCCGTTTAAAATTTTAGGCATAGTTTTTATAAATATATAAGTAGCCGGCATTGCTGAAAAAGTGTGATCAGAAGGAGCCAGCTTTTAAAATGGATAATAAAAACTCATTATAAACTTACGCTACAAATCAGGCCTTAACCAAGGACTCCCGATGTTTCTACATCGGGTTTTTTTATTTTATCTGCACCTGGCGATCAGCCGTAGCACATACCCATTTGGGATCAAGTCAAAAAAATGGGAGACTTATGGTCAAACATGGTGGGGTAATGGTACCTGCATTGTACGTTAATGGTAGCCAGATAGCTGGGGTATAGTACTGAGATGCGCCGGGGATTGCCTGCGGCCCCTCTACCGATACCTGGTGTGTGAGGCAATCGCCAGCGTGTCATCAGACAATCTGTAGGTTGTTCCCGGGTTATTCACATAAATACAAATACCCGTTTCAGTATACTTTCATTGGCTTTTATCTATAGTTTAACCGGAGTGCAAGGCCATTGCATATGGCCTCTGAAGCCATTACGCTAAGATTTACTTCCCCTAAAGGTCTCGTAAAGGTCTCGTGAAGGTCCCGTAAAAGTCCCGTAAAGGTCTTGTGAAAGTCTCGTGAAGGTCCCGTGAGGGTCTGGTGATTGTCTTGTGTAGAAAGAATGCTGATCGCAGAATGGGTAATAAATGCTGTCAATGGTATAACCTGGTGCAATATACTAAAAAAGGGAAAGATGGCCCGAATACATTCTATAATAAGAATAACCATTCCTGCTCCCCAACCTTCCAGCATGATCCCCCATTTCAGATCCGATTCGGATCGTTGAAGTACTTTTATGGCTGTCATTGAACAGCGCCAATCATTGTATAAACGTTATGTCATGCATATGTGAACCATGTGTCAAAACGGGGTGTTCTTCAATGAAGCATACATGCCTGACACATGGCTCACACATGCTTTTGCGATCTTGTAAACCTGTTCGGGGTGGGTGAAAATGAAAAAAGAAGCCTGAAAGCTTCTTTTTGGTATTATGTTGTATAACGATTGGAAATTGTACCGGAAACGGCACGCATTCACCTTTGACTGCCGCCATATTCACGGGAAGTACTGCGTTAAGCGGGTTCATTGACCATTGGCCTGGTGCCATGTGACCGCATTTCCTGCAATAAGCGCGGTTCATTCACCATTCACCATTGGCTTGGCCATTTCATCGAAGGCCCTGTATTAAGCGGGTCTTTTGCTCATTGCCTTCTGCCTCATCTTTTTTTCTTTGCCGTTGTCCTTCTTCCCGCCGATTTGTTTGCACTACGCTTTTTCGCTGTAGTTCTCTTCTTAGCGGTAGTTCTCTTCTTCGCCGTAGCCCTTTTCTTTCCCGGGGCTCTTTTCTTCGCTGTCGTTCTCTTTTTAGCGGTTTTCTTTTTCGGCGCCGGAACCTTTGCGCCTTTTTCGCGCGCTTCGGATAAACCGATGGCAATGGCCTGTTTACGGCTGGTTACTTTTTGTCCGCTCCGTCCGCTTCGCAACGTACCTTTCTTCCTGCGCCGCATTGCGCTCTCCACTGTCTTTTGCGATTTTCTTGAATATTTAGCCATAACTAAAGTATTTTATCATTGCTCAATATTAATCTCATCAATAAGTTGCAAATTACTGTGCCACCGGTCTATCGTTTTTATCGATGGCAACATATTGTTGTTTGTTTACACCGACAGCCGCAAAGTGTAGAAGCGGTTTCCCATTCAAATTACATCCACATTATAGTAGCCTGTAAAACAGAGAGGAATAATTTTTTAATTAGCTACTTTGTCATTTTGCTGACGTGATGTTCATTGTGACGCTTACTTAGCCTGAATGATGGCAGATAACGACGCAATAACATTACACCTAAAAACAGGCATAGTAAGAATTACGTGTGATGCATCACGTTGTAAAGTTGTATAAAAAGACAATTATCATTATTAGCAAACTCAAAATGTGATCATATGGCACAGAATAAGGAAATAGTTGAAGTATTGAACGATCTTATCAGAATCAATAACGATCGTACTGCAGGTTATACCAGAGCTGCAGAAGATACAAAAATAGTTGACGTTGACCTAAGGACCATATTTGAAAGAATGGCCGATGAAAGCCGCCAGAACGCCATCGAGCTTACAGCTCAGGTGGGCCGACTGGGTGGTGAACCTGCAACCGGTACTACCACTTCAGGGAAAATTTACAGGGCATGGATGAACGTGAAAGACATGTTCACCGGTAAAGACCGGCATGCATTGCTGGCTTCCTGCGAATACGGGGAAGATGCAGCACAACGCGCTTATGAAGATGCGCTGGCCTCCGACGCACCCTTGCCAACTGATGTAAGACAGTTAATAACCAGCCAGAAATCTTCTTTAAGAAATGCGCACGATATGATCAAAAAGTACAGGGATTTACACCAGATCACCAAATAAGCATCTTCAAAATAGTGGCTTTAGTACTGTAGAGCAAAAACGCAGGCCGGGTAAGTTAGCTTACCTGGCCTGTTTGTTTGGTGGCGTAAATCCTTCAAACTGTTGATTATATATTGAGAAATTTACATGTATGTGGGGAATTTTATACACTCATTGATGAAAAACAGCCCAAAATATGCTGGCAATAATTTTTATAATAATGATCAAATGAAATGGGCATGAAAGCAGAATATAACAGGTCTACTCCATATATACAGAGCATGGTATCGTGTTTAAGCAAGGTGGTGGACGATGGCTACAAAGAGGATTTTATCGCTACCCGCGAAGGCCTTGAATCATCCAGTACCCGAAAACTGTATGGCCCTAATGAAGTGAAAGTAGTTACTTCATTCCGGTTTGAAGGTTTTTCTGACCCACACGATAGCGCTGTATTATATGTAATTGAGACGGCTGATGGTGTAAAGGGAACACTAATCGATGGCTGCGGCACACTGGCCGATCCATTCGTTTACAAGTTCATCCTCGACGTTGAATCACGAAACGAAAAACTAATGATCAACTGACCTACATTTTTTCCATAATAAATACATACGTGATCAAGGGCTGCTCTGATTATCAGGGCAGCCTTTTTTCTTTTCTGTCCGGTTCGCTGCGTAAACGCAAAATAAAAAGGCTACAGTTCGTTACTACTGTAGCCTGGCTTTATCCTAAACAATATCATTATCAGGATAAACTATGTGCTGCGCATTAAACCGAGAATTAATGATATAACGGCCAGTACTATGAGAATATGTATTAAGCCACCTGCACTATATACAAAGAATCCCAATAACCAGCCCACAACTAATATCACGGCAATAAGATATAATATACTTCTCATGGTGAACAATTTTTTAGGTTGCGTAATATGGTATAGTTATAAAAATCTATTGCCACGCAACGGCAACAAATAAGGTTGAAAACGGTCAACATCCAGGTGGTGCGATGTAGAAGAAATTGCTCATGGCGCCGGTTTTTACCTGTATTGATCACAGCGGGAACATTCTTTTTACTGGTACTATATATGATCATCTTTAAAGTAATGGCAAATACCTGGAAAATCCTTAAGCAGTCGGTAAATGAGTTCCTTAATGATAATTGCATTAAGCTCAGCGCTTCCTTATCGTATTACACCATTTTTGCGCTGGGGCCAACGCTGATCATTATAATTTCTTTTGCAGGCATTTTCCTCGGGCGCGAAGCTGTGGAAGGGAAACTCTATGATCAGATAAAAATGCTCATAGGAAGCGCTGCCGCTATACAGGTGCAAAGTATCATCGCCAATCTGCAGCAAAGCAATCAAACGGTTGCAGCGGCCATAATCGGCTTTGTATTGTTGATCCTCGGCGCTACGGGCGTGTTCACTGAAATACAGGGTTCTATCAACTACATCTGGTCAATAAGGGCCAAACCGAAAAAGGGCTGGTTGAAATTTATTACCAACCGCCTCATTTCTTTTTCGCTGGTAATTAGTTGCGGGTTCATTCTGCTGGTTTCGCTTGTTATAAACGCGCTTATGGAGTTGTTGAATGAGAAGCTGCAGTATTATTTCAAGAGCGTAACAATAGTGTTATTCTATATACTCAACTGGGTCCTGATCTTTGCTGTAATAACCGCCCTGTTCGCTATCATTTTTAAAGTATTGCCCGATGCTACCATTCGCTGGAGAGATGCCGCCATTGGCGCCGCCTTCACCGCCCTGCTGTTCATGCTGGGTAAATTCCTGATCAGTTTATATATCGGAAAATCAAATGTAGGGCTCACCTACGGAGCAGCAGGTTCCATTATAGTAATACTGGTGTGGGTTTATTATTCTTCCCTGATCCTGTACTTCGGAGCCGAATTCACGAAGATCTATTCCATACGCCATGGCGCCGGCATAAAACCGGTTGAAACCGCCGTATTCATCATTAAACAGGAAGCGAAAGAAGTAGGAGAGTCGAAACTGGGATAACTGGTAATCCCACCATCCCAGCCCAACGTAGATATTTTTCTACACCATCCGATCCTTGTATATTCACCATCAACTCTTATCAAGCATTTTGAATGGCATAGGTATTTTATTTATTCAATAAACGCAAGCGCTTCTGATGAATCAGGAACACAGTACTCTAAAGTTACATATGTGAAGAAAGCGGTAAAAATAACCTTCAAAGTACTCCTGTGGATTGTGGCAGTACTGCTATTGATAGTAGTGCTGGTACAAACGCCACCGGTGCAAAATTTTGCCCGCAAAAAAGTACAGGCATGGCTTACCAAAAAACTGGATACCCGCTTCGAGATAGGCAAAATTCGTATTGGTTTTCCCTCCTCAGTTGTTCTGGAAAATATATATGTTGAAGATAAAACAAAAGACACCCTTTTATACGGCGGCCGTATAAAGGCCAGCCTTCACATTTTCAAGTTATTAAAGAACGAGGTACAGATCGGCGACCTGCGTGTACAGGATGTTACGGCTAAAATCAAACGGCAACTGCCCGATACGGTCTTCAATTTCCAGTTCATTATAGATTCGTTTATGACCGCGCAAAAAAAGCCGGCCAACCCCGCAGATACTACTGCCGCCATGAAAATGGACCTCGACCATATTGTACTCGATAATATCCGGTTTTTATACCAGGATACTATTTCGGGAAACGACTGGGCCATACAATTACGCCATTTCAACAGCAATATAAAAAAGTTCGATCCGCAAAAACTGGCATTCGATGTACCTGTTATCGTGCTCGATGGTTTAACTGCCCGCATGTACCAGTACAAACCGCTGATATCACCCGAAGATGTTGCCGACAACGATTCTTCCGTGGCGCCCATGCCGGTATTGAACCTGCGGCATGTACAGATAAAAAATATCGACGTCGATTACCGTAACAATGTTTCGGCAATGTTCACTCGGGCTAAACTGCAGGACCTCACCACAAGGGTTAACGCCGCCGATCTCAATGGTCGCAGGATCATACTCGACCACCTGCGTTTACTGGGCGCTGACGCAAAGATCACTATGGGAAAAACAGAGTCGGCCAAACTGGTAGTTGAAAAAGTAAAAACAGAAGCGAAGGATGTTGCAGCCCAAAGCTGGATGCTGAATCTGCGTGATATAAATATCAGGAATACCTCTTTTCAGTTCGATGACGAATCGCAACCGCGCAAAAAACAGGAACTCGATTACGCCCACCTGAAAGCCAGTGACGTAACATTACAGGCGCGTAGTTTTTTGTTTGATAAAGATTCGCTGGCCGCCTCTATACAACAGGCTGCTTTCAATGAGCAAAGCGGACTTGCGCTGCAGCGGTTGAAGGGTGATCTCTTATACACCGGTCAAAAAATGTATGCCGATGACCTGTTGGTGCAAACACCCGGTACGCGCATTCAACATACTATTCATCTCGATTATCCTTCACTGGAAAGTTTACAAAAAGATATAGGCGGTTTACGGGTGCGGGCCGTACTGCCCAATTGTTATGTTTCAAATAAAGATATCCTGTTCTTTGTTCCGGCGCTCAAAAGCCAGCCGGCGTTCAGCGATCCCGCCACCGTATTCCGCATCAATGCCAATGTATCGGGCCGCTTAAATAACCTTACCGCAAATGTGCTCCAGATAAAGGGTTGGAGCAATACCAGTGTAGATGTGGCAGGCACCGTGGTTGGATTGCCATCAATAGAAAAACTATATGGCGATATCCGCATCAAAGAGATCCGCACTACCCGGCAGGATGCAGCGCGCTTTTTGCCCGATTCTATCCGCGATCAATTTCAAATTCCGGCCACCCTGCAGCTATCGGGAACGGTTAAAGGAAATGGAAAACAGTTACGTACCGATCTGCAGTTGAAAAGCTCATCGGGCAACATTGCGCTCAACGGTTCCATGGCCAATTACCAGGATGTAAAATCCGCCATCTACGATATGCAGGTAAAGGTACAGCAGTTACAGGCCGGCGCTATAATGAAGGATACCAGTTTGCAAAGCCTGACGGCCAATATGAAAGTGAAGGGTAAAGGATTAACTCCCCAAACCGCCGATGCTACGTTGAAGGGCACCATTGAATCGGTTGGTTTCCAGCGCTACAATTACCGTAATATCAATCTCGATGGATCTATTAAAGACCAGCAGGCGAAAGGCAATGTGAGCATAGCAGATGCCAACATCAGGATGGCCGGCAGTATAGCGCTGAACCTGGCATTGTCAGACCCCGCTCTCATCGCCGATGTAGTGGTTGACAGCATCAAAACAAAACCGCTGAACCTCACCAGAGACGAACTTGTATACCGCGGAAAAATAAAAGCCGATCTCGCCAATATAAATCCCGATAGCCTGGAGGGCAAGGTGGAAGTCATTCATTCTTTACTGGTAACGGGTAACCAACGTTTGCAGCTTGACACGTTACGGATAGTGGCCAGCACCACCCCCGATAGCAACCGCATTACCATTGAAAGCGATATAGCCAAAGCGCGGCTGGCGGGAAAATACAAATTAACCGAATTGGGCACCCTGTTCATGCAGGGCCTGCAGCCATATTTTACCATAACACCTGCACCAAAAAAGCCGGCTCAACCCATTGCCCCGTACAATTTCAGAATGTGGTTGTATGTAACCGATAACCCTGCATTAAAAGTGGCCATGCCTACAGTGCAGCGGTTCCAGAACCTGTTTGTAAGGGGGCATTTCTCAAGCGATAGCGGCTGGCAGGCAACAGCCAGGATGCCGGTGCTTGCCATGAGTGGAATGACCATCGATAATATGCAACTTGAAATTGTAACCCGCGACAGCATACTGAATGCAACCACTACGGTAGGTACCTTTCAGTTCGGTGGTAATACGTTATACAAAGCATTTGTTGAAGCCCGCGCTGCCAATAATAAAATTGATTTCCTTGCCCGTGTTCATGACCGTGCGGGCCGGATACAATATGCGATCCCCGGTATGCTGCACCAGCCCAGGTATGGCGTGTATGATATCAGCCTGAAGTCTGACAGCCTGTTGCTGAACTATGATCTGTGGACGGTGGCGCCCGATAATGTAATACACATCACCGGCAACGATCTCAGGGCAACCAATTTTATGCTGAACCATAATTTTCAGCAGTTCAGCCTGAAGAGTAAAGGCAATATGCTCAATGCACCGGCAGAAGCCAGCTTTACCAGTTTCCAGATCTCAACCCTGGCTGCATTTGTTACTTCCGATTCACTGGC
>CBIHPC010000114.1:0-17770 GCA_966211305.1 uncultured Niastella sp. | reverse complement strand
CGGAGTAACTTAACAGCGAAAGAAAGATCAGCTCTTTCTTTCCTGTTAAATCCGGTGTTGGGCGCGCACCACCGGCAAGACCTTTGGTAATACATGGCCGAAGCTCCGGCGAGGTCCCAAACGCCGTTAAAAAGTTACGCTCTCAGTTTTTAGCCCGGTTGAAACGCCTGATTTTCTCTACTTTACCATTATTATCATATTATCTTCATTATTTCACGCGGGTATATGGGTTAAAGGAATGTATAATACCTTTGTAACCCGATACACGGTAAATACATGAACTATGTTTAAAGACGCAACTTCACAGGAAATAGATCAAACACTGAACAATGCCTGGCAGGCCTTTCATCAGTACCGGAAGTGTTCGTTGAAAGAAAGAGCACAATTCATGCGCAGCATTGCCGCAGAACTGGAAAATGCAGGCGATGACCTGATACAGACCGCCATGCGGGAAACCAATTTGCCCGAAGCGCGGCTGCGCAATGAACGGGCGCGTACCATGTTCCAGTTAACCAGTTATGCCGATGCCTGCGAACGCGGCGAATGGCTGGAAGCACGGATCGATACGGCAAATACGACTAAAACGCCTCCCAAACCCGATATACGCAAAATGCTGGTGCCGTTAGGCCCCGTGGTAGTATTTGGCGCCAGTAATTTTCCATTTGCCTATTCAACCGCTGGCGGCGATACAGCCTGTGCCATTGCAGCCGGTTGCCCGGTTATTGTAAAAGCGCACCCGGCCCACGCGCAAACCTCGGAAATTGTAGCGCAGGCTATTTTGAAAGCTGCTGAAAAATGCAACCTTCCTAAAGGCGTGTTTGCCCACGTGCACGGCGCTTCACAGGAAGTTGGAAAGGCGCTGGTTACCCACCCGCATACAAAAGCGGTTGGTTTTACCGGTTCTTATCTCGGCGGCAAAGCGTTGTTCGACTGGGCAAACCAACGCAAAGAGCCGATACCCGTATTTTCAGAAATGGGCAGCGTGAACCCCGTATTCCTGCTCCCCGAAAAGCTGAAACAATCGGCCGCCGATGTGGCCAAATTATATGCAGGCTCCATTACGCTGGGGGTTGGACAATTCTGTACCAATCCGGGTTTGATCTTCGGTATTGAAGGCGATGACCTGCAGCAGTTCATTACCACCCTGGGCAATGAAATAAAAGCCGTGAGCCCCGGCACTATGTTGCATGCCGGCATTTCAAAGAATTACGCCGAAAACAGGGCACGCGCCTTATCGCAGCAACAGGTACAAACAGTTGCTACAAGCGATGTACAACCTGCCGATAACCAGGGAATGCCTACCATAGCATCCGCCACCGGCGAAGCCTTCCTCAACAATCCCGTCTTACACCAGGAAGTGTTCGGCCCCTATTCAATTGTTATCCGTTGTAAAGACAAAAACGAATTGCTGGAAGCAGTTCGCCACCTCGAAGGACAACTGACTGCCACCCTCATGGCAACCGATAATGATATTCTTCAAAACGAAGAACTGGTAGAAGCCATAAAAAATATCTGTGGCCGCTTTATAGTAAATGGTGTGCCTACCGGTGTGGAAGTATGTTTGAGTATGCATCATGGCGGTCCGTTCCCTGCAACTACCGATTCAAGATTTACTTCGGTTGGGGCAGACGGTATTAAACGTTTTGCCCGTCCACTGTCATATCAGAACTGGTCAGATAACCTGTTGCCCGATGAGTTGAAGAACAGCAATCCGTTGGGAATATGGAGAACGGTGAATGATTCATTAACGAAAGACAGTTTGTAGTTTATTGTTTATGGTTTATAGTTCTGTATATGCAGCTTTCTGTGTATATGGCTGCTACCCGTGAATTTGAGCTATTGAAAATTCATAGCGAACACCAAAGCGCGGTAGCAACCATAAACAAAAAACCATAAACCATAAACAAACTTTGCTGCTTTATGCGGCATAGAAAAATATTGCCATTACCAATTTTTAATTACTTTACTCCCGGTTCATGAAGAAAACTTTTTTCTGTATCGATGCACATACCTGCGGTAATCCCGTAAGGCTGGTTGCCGGCGGCGGTCCGGTTTTGGAAGGAAAGAACATGAGCGAAAAACGCCAGCATTTTCTAAAAGAGTATGACTGGATCCGCAAGGGGCTGATGTTTGAGCCGCGCGGTCACGATATGATGAGCGGAAGTATCCTGTACCCCGCGCATGACCTGCAAAATGATATGGCAGTACTATTCATTGAAACCAGCGGTTGTTTGCCAATGTGCGGCCATGGTACCATCGGCACCATAACCATTGCCGTTGAAGAAGGTTTGATTACGCCCAAAGTACCGGGTACCATCAGGCTTGAAACACCGGCCGGACTGGTGATGATCAGTTACAAACAGGAAGGCAAAAAAGTAAAAAGCGTAAAACTTACGAACGTACCGGCCTACCTGGCGGCAGAAGGCCTGAAAGTAACAGCACCCGAATTGGGTGAATTGACGGTCGATGTGGCCTATGGCGGTAATTTCTATGCTATTGTTGATGTACAGCCAAACTTCAAAGGGCTTGAACACTATGGCGCCGATCAGCTGATCGCCTGGGCAAGGGAATTACGCAAAAGAATAAACGCACAATACCAGTTTGTTCATCCGGAGAACCCGACCATCAACGGATGCTCGCATATTTTATGGACGGGCAGTGTGATCGATAAAAACGCTACCGCCCGCAATGCGGTGTTTTATGGCGATAAAGCCATCGACCGCTCACCCTGCGGTACAGGTACATCGGCGCGCATGGCGCAATGGTATGCAAAGGGTAAATTGAAGAAAGGTGATGCCTTTGTGCATGAAAGCATCATCGGGTCGCAGTTTGTGGGAAGAATAGAAGAAGAAACGATGGTAAACGGTAAACCGGCCATCCGGCCAGGCATAGAAGGCTGGGCGAAAGTGTACGGGTACAATACCATCACCATCGATCCGGAAGATGATCCGTATGCGTATGGGTTCCAGGTGATATAACGCCAAACGCTTAATGCTAAACGCAGAAGGCACAGCCCGAATTTCGGTTGCCTGATCTGTTTCGGAAAGATTGTATATCGGAAAGCAGCGTTCAGCGTTAAGCATATCTTAAGAAATGTAGCGTTCAATAAAACCAACCAAATATCACATGAGTAAACAGGTTACAATCATAGGAGGGGGCGTTATCGGTCTTTGCTGCGCTTTTTATTTGCAGAAAGAAGGCTATGAAGTTACGGTTATAGAAAAAGGTGATATTACCGATGGCACTTCTTTTGGTAATGCCGGTTATGTATCACCCAGCCATTTCGTACCGCTTGCATCGCCGGGTATAGTAGCACAGGGATTGCGCTGGATGTTGAGTTCAACCAGCCCGTTTTATATAAAACCACGCCTCAATGTCGACCTCATAAAATGGTTGATGACCTTCTGGAAGCAGGCCAATGCACAAACCCTGCAACGCAATGTTCCCCCCTTAAATGATATGCTGCAATTAAGCCGCGAGTTGACAAGCGATATAAAAAATGAACTGGGCAATCAGTTCCGTATGCAGGAAGTAGGTTGCTTTATGTTATACAAATCGGCCGCGGTTGAAAAACATGAAATAGAACTGGCCAAAGAAGCAGCGCATTTCAGGATAGATACGAGAATATTGAATGCACAGGAAGTGCAGGCCATGGAGCCCGATGTACAGGTTGATGTAAAAGGCGGGGTCTTGTACCCGATTGACTGTCACCTGCACCCCGGCGATTTTATGCGCACGCTAAAAACCCATTTACAAAAAGCAGGGGTAAAAATGCAGTTGAACACAACGGTAACCGGTTTTGAGAAAAAGGGCAGTACCATAACGGCGGTGATAACCGATAAAGGAAAGTTCAACTGTTCGCAAGTGGTGCTGGCCAGTGGTTCGTGGCTGCCGGTAGTAAGCGAAAAACTGGGTGTTTCGATTTTACTGCAGGCTGGTAAAGGGTATAGCATGACGTATGAGAACGTTGCCCGCAACCTGCGTTACCCCGCCATACTGGTTGATAAAAGAGTGGCCATGACGCCTATGGGCGCCGACCTGCGCATGGGCGGCACCATGGAGATCAGCGGGCTCAATTCGCCCATACTGGTAAAACGCGCACATGCCATTTACAATGGTGCCAAAGCCTATTACCCCGATCTGCCGGTAGATGTAATGCCCAAAGAAAAGATCTGGTATGGCCTGCGGCCGCTTACACCCGATGGTTTGCCCTATATCGGCAGTCACAGCAAATACAACAACCTTGTTATCGCCGGCGGACACGCCATGCTTGGTTTGTCACTGGCCGCCGCAACCGGAAAGCTGGTAGAAGAATTAGTTTCAAAGAAGAAAACCACGATAGATGTACAAGCGTTCAACCCCGAACGATTTTAGCTGTTTTTAGTTTGTGGTTTGCAGTTTGTTGTTTGTGGTTGCTGCCGCGCTTTGATATTAACTATTATTTATGGAAAGCCGGCCGTTTCAGGCTTCTGGCAATTTATGCTGTTGTCTGAAATGTAAGAACAACAAACCATAAACCACAAACCACAAACCGTTTTGTATCTTAGCCCCTCTAAATATGCTTAATATGAAAAAATACCTTATTTCAGGGGTGTTCATTACAGGAACTTTTCTTTCGTATGCCCAGGAACATCAGCTTGTTAAAAAATGGGAAACAGATACGCTGCTGAAAGTACCCGAATCGGTTCTTTACGATGCTGATAACAAGGTCCTGTATGTTACCAATATTGACGGACAGCCCTGGGAAAAAGACAATAAAGGCTCTGTGGGCAAGGTGGGCCTCGATGGCAGCATCATTACGGTTGACTGGGTAAGCGGCTTTCAGGCGCCCAAAGGAATGGCCCTGTATAAAAACAAATTATATGTTGCCGATGTAGATAAAGTAGGCGTAATAGATATAATAAACGGCACCCTTTCACAAACCATCCCGGTTGAAGGCGCACTGGCCTTAAATGACATCACAGTCGACAAAAAAGGCGTGTTATACGTTTCTGACTCAAAGAACAAAAAAGTACATCGTATCGAAAACGGCCAGGTTACCTTATGGCTCGAAAACCTGAAGGGGCCCAATGGTGTTCTGGTAAAGGGGAAAGATCTGTTTGTGCTGGACGCCGGCGGTTTATATAAAGTTGAAAAAGACAAATCGCTTACCAAACTGGCCGAAGGCATGGAAGGCGGTACCGATGGGGTAGAACATGTAAAAGGCAAAGAATTCGTGGTAAGCTGCTGGGCCGGTTCTATCTGGTACGTAAACGGCGATGGCACCAAACAAAACCTGCTCGATACCCGGGAACAAAAGATCAACACCGCAGATATTGGCTATGACGCCAAAAACAGGATCGTTTATGTTCCCACCTTCTGGAAAAATAAAATAGTGGCCTACGAACTAAAGTAAGAATGGAACGTTAAAAATGACGATCAGTTATGGCAATCGTGTGATTGATAGTATTTTTATGTTGCATTTCTTAATTTATGGATTGTAATTCTACCAACTTATCATTCGGGCAAACCGGTTATTTTTCAAAGATCATCATCGATTATCTTAACCAGTCGCCTTCGTTACGGCCTTTTTATACGCACCCGGTTTCGCCGGAAGGCATAGCCTCCGCCATACAGGCCCGGCAGTCGGCACAACCCGATCGTCATTTGCTGGTAAAAGAATTACAGCAACAATATAAGGACGTTGAAACCGCTGAATTTGTATCAAATAATATTCAAAGTCTTTTACAACCCAATACATTTACGATCACCACGGCGCACCAGCCGGCTATTTTTACCGGCAACCTGTACTTTATATACAAGATAGTACATGTAATAAAACTGGCCGACCGGTTAAAAAAAGAACATCCCGGCAGTCATTTTGTGCCGGTATTCTGGATGGGCAGCGAAGATGCCGACCTCGACGAACTGGGGCATGTTTACCTCGGCGGCGAAAAGCTGGTGTGGGAAACAAAACAAACAGGCGCTGTAGGGCGTATGAACACGAAGGGGCTCGAAAAACTGATCCATCGCATAGAAGGCGAATTATCGGTACAGCCTTATGGTAAAGAGTTAATACAATTACTGCGCGATTGTTATTTGCAAAGTACGGATATACAAACCGCCACGTTCAAACTCATCAATACCTTATTTGCTGAATATGGGCTGGTAGTAATAATGCCCGATAACGCCAACCTGAAAAGGGTAATGGCGCCTGTCTTCCGCGAAGACCTGCTGCAGCAAACTCCCGCAGGCGTGGTAAATAAGACTATTGAACAGTTAACGCAACAGCAACACAAAGTACAGGCCCATCCCCGCGAGATCAATTTGTTCTACCTGAAAGATAACGTCAGGGAACTGATAGAGCTGAACGGGGATAAGTACGAAGTAAGAAATACTACACTCAGCTTTAGCCGGGAAGAAATACTGGCAGAATTGGAAGATCACCCTGAAAGGTTTAGTCCGAACGTGATCCTGCGCGGACTGTACCAGGAAAGGGTTCTTCCCAATATTGCCTTTATTGGCGGTGGCGGGGAAACGGCTTACTGGCTCGAGCTGAAAGACCTGTTCACCCATTACAGCACGCCGTTCCCCGTATTAATAGTACGGAATTCATTTTTGATAATAGAGAACAAGTGGCAGGAAAAGATCCGGCGGCTGGGTTTGAATGCGGAAGACCTCTTTCAAAGCGAACAACAATTGCTTACTGCGCTGGTAAGCCGGCACAGGAACGGGGAACTGAAATTAAAGAATGAACTGGATGCAGCCATACGGGTTTACGACCTGTTAAAAGACAAAGCTGCTAATATCGACAGGTCGTTGCTGCAACACGTGGAAGCATTACAGGCCAGAACGCTGAAACCATTACAGGAGCTGGAAAAGAAAATGCTTCGCGCGGAAAAAAAGAAATATGAAACCGAACAACGGCAGATACAAACCATAAGGCAGGCCCTGTTCCCCCGGAACGGTTTGCAGGAACGGGTAGAGAACTTTATGCCCTGGTACGCGGGGTATGGGAAAGAGTTTATTCGTGCAGTATATAAACACTCACTTACTATAGAACAGGCGTTTACCGTATTACAATTAGCTAATTAGCTAATGGAATACAGCATTAGTGAGTGCTTCGCGTGAGCTTCGCAATTTATAGGGACTGCTGATTCTATTGAATTAGCACATTAGCAAATTATTCCTTTATCCGTACGGTAAACACACCGCTTTTTCCGGCTTTACTGCCATCTGCAAGCAGGAAGAGTTTTAACCGGCTGCTTTTTTCCGAGCGAATACAAACCGAAAGCATATTGAAACCGGAAAAGTCACTGTTTGTTTCATTCAGATGGAACAGGGCATTTACCTTCATTTTTTTACGCACCACTTTACGCGAAGCGTTCTCTATCACGGCAAGATAGCTGTCACCGGTGGTCTGGTGCTCTTTATCATTGCTTTCTGATATTAAGGTAACAACCAGCCAGTCGTTTTTATACGAATATGTGAGGCCCGATAAACCTACTACCTGGTTTGACGTTTGCGGCAGATCAAAACTTACGGTAGTGATCTCGGCCTTGTCCTGGTGCTTCCAGAATTCGACATCGGTAACGATAATATGATTTTCCGGCGCGGTTTTATGGTCGCGGTTACATAATATCAGTTTGCCCAGCACGATCGCGGCCGACTCGATATTTATAACACCAACGGTTTCTTTTAACCGGTTATAAAATTCAGAGATATCGTATTCTTCCTTGGTATAATCATCGAGGTTAACCAGAATGGCTTTATGATGATTGTCTTTTACATCGAAACCCAATACCAGCAGGCGGGGAATGCTATTCACCTCAACTATGGTAGTTGCTTCGAAATCGGATCTTGTCCCGGGAAGTATTTTCGGATCATCGTACCCCAGTAATTGATGATTGGCGATCGTTTGCCATTTTTTGTTGATGGCCATCATATCGCTGGCATCATCATCCACCAGGTACAGGGTGTCGTTAAAAAATTCAAGGTTTGAGCCAACGGGCAAATCCGGAATTTCTCTGTAGTCGAGCAATTTGAGTTTCATACCGTGCGCAAATTACAAGGATGAGCTAAGATTCCCTAATCAAATTTATTTTCCCACCCTTGTTTTTTCAGATTTTCAACTTTTACCAATACCTCATCTTCCAGTTTCTGCTTATAGGCTGCCACCTGGTTTCCAATATGTTCATCAAAAGACCCAATTATGGAAGCCGCGAGGATGCCAGCATTTTTAGCAGCATTCAGTGCTACTGTTGCAACTGGTATGCCATTAGGCATCTGAAGTATCGATAAAACGGAATCCCAGCCATCTATTGAGTTTGACGACTTAATGGGCACCCCTATAACGGGCAGTGGGGTCAAAGAGGCAACCATTCCCGGTAAATGAGCGGCGCCACCGGCCCCGGCAATGATCACTTTCAGCCCTCTTTCACGGGCCTTTGTAGCATATTCCATCATGCGCAGCGGTGTACGATGAGCCGAAACCACGGTTAATTCGTATGCAATGCCGAAATCTTTCAATACATCGGCTGCAGCCTGCATAACAGGCAGGTCGCTGTCGCTGCCCATGATTATTCCCACCATAATAGTTTCTGGTTTATCGTTTATTGTTTTTGGTTCATTCACTTTTGTCTGTCCTTGAATTTTAAGCCTTTTGTCTCACAGGAGTTCAAATAAATGATAAAAGCTGCAATTTTCTTTGCAAGCACGTCTGTTTCTTTATACAGCTCAGAAAACTCAGTTTCGTTTATATATTTGTCATCCAGGCATCGGTATATCTGTGATTTTAACTCACCACATTCTCCCTTCGAAATACTTTGAGCATTCAAAAACTCAAGTCGGCTGCTTCGTTCGAATCCTTCTGCGATATTATCCATAATGGAACCAGCTGCCGACTTCATTTGTTCAGCAAATCTGAACTCTCTTTTTTGCCTTAAACGTTCCGAGACAATGGAAATCCTTGCGTATAATTTTCGGGCTAATTGCCAAATTTCGAGGTCTTCAAACCGGTTAACAGTAGCCATACAATCAATGATTTAGGTAAAATAGGATCAGGCCTAAACCATTTTCAGGCCCGAAAATAGCGCAGGGATAACAATAAACCAAAAACCATAAACCATAAACTATCGAAGGAGATCTCCCTTCAACCTCAGCAATTCCGTTTCGGCCAGTTTTAAGTTATACTGGGCGGCATAAAGACGGTTACGGGCATCCTGCAGGCTGAATTGCGCTTCGCGGTATTCGATAAAGGTGGCCACGCCCTGTTTCCATCGCTCCCGGGCAATGGATACGTTCTCTTCAGCCTGTACTATATTGTCGTTCTCAAGTGTGAGTAATTGCTTTTGCAGTTCATAATCCTTGAACGAATTGGTCAACCCTACATCAACCAGCGTGCGTTGCTTTTCATAATTGATCTTTTGATATTCCACATCGAGCTTCGCCTGTTTAATCAGGCGGCGGGTATTGAAGCCGTTCAGAATGGGTACATTCAACCCAAACCCGTAATTGAAGCCCTTGTTCTGGTTGTAAAAGGGCTGGTTCTGGTTTACCACAACGCTGTTATCGGACCTGGTAAAATTGTATGCCGAGTTAAAGGAAAGGGTAGGCCACAAGCCGGCTTTTGCTTCCTTTACAGTGATATTGGCTATATCGATACTCTTTTTAGCCACCAGCAGATCGAGGTTCGTTTCCTCATACTTAGTAGCCAGATCGCCATACTGTAATCCCATATTGGTTGGTATGGTATCGGCCACTTCAAACACCGAACCTGTTTTAAAACCTATCAGCTGGCTCAGTTGATCGCGCAACTGGGCAATTAACGTAAGCTGGTTCAGTTGTGCCGCCCTTTGTGCATTGTAGTCAACTTTCGCCTGTAATAATTCAGGTTTGCTGCCAAGGCCCACCGATAATTTCTTATCGGCCAGTTTCATGCGTTCCTCAGTGAGCGACATCTGTTCTTCCACCGCCTTCAACTGCAGTTTTTGCCGAACGATATTATAGTAATTGTT
This sequence comes from uncultured Niastella sp., assembly GCA_966211305.1. GTDB lineage: Bacteria > Bacteroidota > Bacteroidia > Chitinophagales > Chitinophagaceae > Niastella. The sequence goes on along the minus strand of CBIHPC010000114.1, from coordinate 7,775 downwards.
GATCACCGCAGCCACACTGTTCACGACCTGCCCTTTAACGCTTAAGCCGCCCAGTTGCTCCAGTTCATACAGCCTTTCGCGGGTTGCGAACATGCGCATACCATCGAAGAGCGTCCAGTTAAGGTTAACCGAATAGTTCATATTGGTGGTGCGTACGCCGTTGCGGGTAACCAGGCTGTCTTTGCCTGTGTTGCGGTTCTGAAACTTCAATTGTTGATTATTGGTGTTCCAGATCGAGTTGGCAACACCATTCACCTGCGGCAGAAAAGCAGCAAATGAATAATAACGGTCCAGCGCATAGGAAGTAGAATCGTTACGGGTCAGTAATATGTCGTAGTTGTTTTTCAAAGCAGCAGCAATGGCATCCTGAAGGGTAAGCTGCTGTTGCGCATTTGCCAGTACGGAACTAAAAAGGCAAATGAAGATTATTGAAACATATTTCATATAAGGAGAAACTGTTTGTTTATTGAAACTGTTACAGGTTCCGGAAAATTGGCTGTTTTAACCCTGTAACCTGTACCCTGAAACCTGTAACCTGTAACCTTTATTTTTACGCTCTGCTACTTTCTTTTTCGTCCATCAGCTCCATTTCGCTTTTGTGTTTTTTGCGCGACAGGAACGAATAAACGGCCGGTACCACAAAGAGTGTCAGTATCAGCGAGAACAAAATACCCCCTACAATTACAATACCCAGTGGTATACGGCTTGTTGATGCCGCGCCAAGCGATAATGCAATGGGCAATGCACCCAGGGCCATGGCAAGGCTCGTCATGAGAATGGGACGTAAACGGGCGCTGGCCGCTTCAATTACCGCATCCCGCTTCGACATACCTGCATGTTGTTTCTGGTTGGCGAACTCCACAATAAGGATCCCGTTCTTGGTAACAAGCCCCACCAGCATGATCATTCCGATTTGTGAAAATATATTAAAGGTCTGATCGAACAACCATAATGACAGCAAGGCGCCGGCAAAGGCCAGTGGCACTGTAATAATGATGATAATAGGGTCAATAAAACTTTCGAACTGGGCCGCCAGAACCAAAAAGATCAGCAGAATGGCCAGTCCCAATGCGAACATGATATTACCGGAGCTTTCTTCAAAATCGCGGCTGGCGCCTGCCAGTGCCGTTGAAAACGTTTCATCGAGTAAAGGCTGGGCAATGTCTTTCATCGCCTGAATACCTTCGCCAAGGGTATGCCCCGGGGCCACACCGGCAGAAACCGTAGCCGATTTGTACCGGTTGAAGTGATACAGGGTAGGCGGGGTGGTTTGCTCCTGCATGGTCACCAGGTTATCGAGCGAAATGATCTCCCCCCGGTTATTACGTACATAAATATTCTTAAGATCGGTGGGGTCGTCGCGGTCGTTACGCGCTACCTGGCCAATCACTGAATACTGTTTACCGGCACGGTAAAAATATCCCAGCTGCAGGTTACTCAACGCCAGTTGCAGGGTTTGCGACACATCGGCCACACTTACACCCAGCTGGGCGGCTTTAAGCCGGTCTATCTGCAAACTAACTTCCGGTTTGTTGAACTTCAGATCTACATCCACGCCCTGGAATGCAGGGTGCCTGTTTGCCTGTTCCAGGAATTTAGGCAATACCTCGGCGAGTTTATTGAAATCATTATTCTGTATAACGAACTGTACCGGAAGGCCTGCGCGGCGGTTCACCGAAATGGTTTGTTCCTGAATGGCAAATGCTTTACCATCGGAGAATTTACTCAGGTTCCGGTTGATCATATCAACGATCTGCTGTTGTGAACGGGTACGTTCACCGGGTTCAGACAACGTTGCGCGAACAAAACCGGTGTTGGTTGCGCCCGAACCGCTGAAACCGGGTGCGGTAACGGTAAGCACTGTTTTGGCTTCAGGTACCGAATCCATAACAAACTGCGCAAGCCGGTCTACATAGGCATCCATATAATCGAACGATGTGCCCTCGGGCGCCGTTACCTGTAAACGGAACTGACTGCGGTCTTCCAATGGCGCCAGTTCAGATTTTATATTTCTGAAAATAAATACTATAAGCGTAATACAACACAACACAATTATGCCGGCCAGCCATCTTACACGCATAAACCGCTTCAACGAATTGTAATAAGCGGTTTCCATCCAGCGGAAGAAAGGCTCTGTCTTATGATAGAACCAGCCATGTTTATGCACATTGCGGGTAAGCTTTACGTTAAGCACCGGTGTTAGCGTAAGCGACACCACGGCGGAGATCAGCACCGCACCGGCTACCACAATACCAAACTCACGGAACAGCCGGCCGGTAAAACCCTGTAAGAAGATGATGGGTAAAAAGATAATGGCCAGTGTTATGGAGGTTGCGATTACCGCAAAATATATTTCCTTTGAACCTTCTTTTGCCGCCTGGTATTTGTTCATTCCTTCTTCCATCTTTTTAAAGATGTTCTCTGTAACCACAATACCATCATCCACCACCAGGCCGGTTGCCAGTACAATACCCAGCAGCGACAATACATTCACCGTAAACCCGCTCAGGTACATGATGAAGAAGGCGCCTATCAGCGATACGGGGATATCTACCAGCGGTCTCAGGGCTATCAGCCAGCTGCGGAAGAACAAATAAATGATCAGCACCACAAGAACCAGGGCAATGATCAATGTTTCCTCTACTTCCGAGATCGACTTCTTGATGAATTTGGTTTGATCGAGCGCTATACCCAGTTTTATATCATCGGGCACTTCTTTTTTCAGCTGATCGAGCCGTTTGTAGAACTCGTTTGAAATAGCAACATAATTACTTCCCGGTTGCGGTACCAGCGCCAGCGCGATCATGGGAATACGGCTTTCTTTCAGAATGGTTTCTTCATTCTCGGGGCCCTGCACTGCTTCGGCTACATCCTTTAACCGGATATCGCTGCCGTTTACATTCTTTACAATAACATTATTGAAATCTTCTTCCGTTGTGAGCCGGCCGAATGTACGAACCGTTAACTCGGTTGAGTTACCGGTGATCTTACCTGAAGGCAGTTCCACATTTTCCCTGTTCAGCGCTGCCTGTACATCACCGGGTGTTAAACCGTATGCACTCAGTTTGGCCGGGTTGAACCAGATGCGCATGGCATATCGCTTCTCGCCCCAGATCTGAATACCACTTACACCGGGAATGGTTTGCAGCCGTTCAACCAGTACGTTAGTGGCATACTCGGTTATCTCCAGCTGATTGCGGGTATTGCTTTGCACCGTCATGGAGATGATGGCGTCGGAGCTCGCATCGGCCTTTGATACAACCGGCGGAGCAGGAAGGTCATCGGGTAACGAGCGCTGCGCCTGCGACACTTTATCGCGCACGTCATTGGCCGCAGCTTCGAGGTCGATGCTCAGGTCGAACTCTACGTTGATGCTGCTTACACCCTGGCTATTGGTTGAAGTTATATTTCTTACACCCGCAATACCATTGATGGCCTTTTCGAGTGGTTCGGTTATTTGTGATTCTACGATCTCTGCATTGGCGCCAGGATATTGCGTTCGTACGCTTACGTTGGGCGGGTCAATAGCAGGATAATCACGAACGCCCAGGTAGGTAAAACCGATCACCCCGAACAGCACGATCAGGATGTTCAGTACCGTTGCCAACACCGGTCGCCGTAAACTCAGTTCCGATATGTTCATGAAAATCGCTTATTGTACTTTGGTTAATTTAATTTTACTATCAGGGCGTATTGCCAGCAAAGCCGTTGTCAACACCGTATCTCCTTCCTTCACGCCATCCAATACCTGCACATACGAGGAATCGCGAATGCCGGTAGTAACTACAGCAAAACCGGCTTTCCCACCTTTATATACGATCACCCGTTTGTTACGCGCCTGCGGTATCACCGCCTGCGAAGGAACGATCAGCGAATGGTCGTTCTTTCCCAATTCCAAACTCACTTTGGCAAAAGCACCCGACACCAGCAGGCTACTCTTTCCCTGTACAACCGCACGCACTTTCAGGGTACGGGTATTGGCCTCGATGTTCGATTCGGTTGCCAGTACGGAAGCGGTGAATGTATTATCAGAACCGCCAATGGTAAAATTCACCTTCCTGCCTTTACGCATGGCTTCGCTATATTTCTCAGGTACCGAAAACTCCAGTTTCAACTGACTCACCTGGCTAATGGTAGTTATCAGGGTAGCAGGCGTTATATAGGCGCCATTGCTGATGCTCTTCAACCCTATACGGCCGGCAAATGGCGCTCTTATTTCCGTTTTGCCGATATCGACTTTCACCAGTTCAATATCCGCTTTCAGGTTGCTTACCTGCAACTGGCTCAGATCAACTTCCTGTTTGCTGATACCTTCTATCTTTAACAAAGCCTCCTGGCGTTCGGCTGTTTTCTGAGCGATCTCGAGCTGCACCTGTAACTTCTTTAACTGCGCCTGCAGATCACTATCGAACAACTTTACCAGCAAAGTTCCTTTTTGTACAAAACTTCCTTCAGGAATGTTTAGCCATACCACCCGGCCTGAGGTTTCAGAACGGATCTCTGTGACTTCAAAAGGTAACAGGGTACCGGGAATTTCAAGGTTTTCACTAAGCGTTTTTGTCTTTACTATAAATGCTTCGGCCTGTATGGGGCGATCACCGCCGGTACGGCCGGCATTTGCGGCAGGGGCTTCTTTTTTTTCGTTTTTGCAGGATACAAAAATGAAGGACAGAATAATTCCAATTACAATCCGGCTTTTACGGTTCATCTGAGTGTTTATAGTTTGTTTTAGCGTAAAACAGGAAACGGCAAACGAGAAAAAATATTCCGCATTAATCAACTCTTAATCCGGACTTTACTTTTCCTTGTTTACCGTTTGATATTACTTGTTTCACGCCCGCAAAATTAATGTTTTAACGAAGGACCATAACCAAAAAAGGGTATGAACGGCAGGCAGAACAGATACTAACTCACTACTTTTAATATGTTTTTAATCCTGTTCGCTTTATACGTTAAATCCTGTTTCTCCTTACTGACGATAGTTACATGCCCCATCTTGCGTCCGGGTTTGGTTTGTTTTTTACCATAGAGGTGAACGAATACATTATCCATTTGCAAAACTTCTACCAGGCCTTCATATTTCGCTTCTCCTTCAAAACCGGCAGCGCCTACAAGATTAACAATGGCGGCGGGTAAAATAGGATCGGTGTTCCCTAACGGATACTGTAACATAATGCGCCACAACATATCGAACTGTGAACTGTAATTGGCTTCTATAGTATGATGGCCACTGTTATGCACACGCGGAGCTGTTTCATTCACAAATACATCACCCTGTTTGTCGACAAACAGTTCAACCGCAAAAATTCCCGGGCTTTTCAATCCTTTTACAACAGCCAGTGAAATAGCTTCCACTTTCCATAAGACCTTTTCAGTTAGTTCGGCAGGACTGATCTGGTAATCGAGCAGGTTGAGGCGGGGATCAACGACCATATCAACAGGCGGATAAAGAGCAGTTTCGTTTTTTTCATTGACGGCAATGATCATTGATATTTCACGCTGAATGGTAACCATTTTCTCCAGCACGGCCGGGGTATCGAAACCTTTTTCTATATCGGCAGCGCTGTTCAGTAACTGAACGCCCTTCCCATCATAACCGCCTTCGCCTACTTTGTGAACGGCGGGCAGAAAGTTTGCATTGGCCCGAAGTTCGCCCAGGTTTTGGGTTACAACAAAGGCGGAAGTTGGAATTTGTTGTTGTTTATAGAATTCTTTCTGATGTATTTTATTTTTTATAGTACGGAGGGCAGCGGGGCGGGGGAATACCCGAACGCCTTCCTGTTCCAGTTTTTCGAGGGCATCTACATTCACCGATTCAATTTCAATGGTGATGGCATCCAGTCCTTTACCAAAATTGTACACATCGTCAAAATTGCGAATATCACCTTTTACGAAATGGTGGCATAAATGGGCTGAGGGGCATTGCTCATCGTTTTCAAGGATAAAGGTTTCTACAGGATAGTTGGCAGCGGCCTGTAATAACATTCTGCCTAATTGTCCGCCACCAAGGATTCCAATTTTTTGCATGGTTAGTTTTAATTAAGCGGCAAAGATAGGGAAGTCGGGGGGTAGGGTCAGCAGAACTTTCGCGGCTTTCAGGTGCAAATGTCCTCAGTATCAATTATCAGTAATTTTTCTATCTTTGTTGTATCAATACGAATGAAACCCGATTACCCACATAAGGTTTTCAACGATAAACGCATGGGCTATTGCCTGTTGATGGAGGCATTGGCCATGGGCAGCCCTTTTATGAAGTAGGAAATTCCCACCACTTACATTTCTATTCGTTACTGCCGGCTGCAATTGTTTTGATTGTTTTGCCTGCATAGTGCTTTAATATCATTTAAACAAAATAGCATGTCAAAGACATTAATGGCGGCTGCGCCAAACACGCAAACCGATTTTTTACCGCTCGAAGGAACCGATTATGTTGAATTTTATGTAGGAAATGCCAAACAGGCCGCCCACTTCTACAAAACGGCATTCGGTTTTCAGTCACTGGCATATGCCGGTCCGGAAACAGGTGTAAAAGACCGCGCCAGTTATGCCATCCGTCAGAACAAGCTCACCTTTGTGCTCACTACCCCTCTACGCGCCGGCAACCCCATAGCCGATCATATTTACAAACATGGCGATGGCGTAAAAGTACTTGCCCTGCGGGTGCAGGATGCCACCAAAGCCTGGGAGGAAACTACCAAACGCGGCGGTAAAAGCTACATGGAGCCCACCCGCCTCCATGATGAACATGGCGAAGTGGTACTAAGTGGTATTCATACCTATGGCGAAACCGTGCACCTCTTTGTTGAAAGAAAGAACTATACAGGCGCCTTTATGCCCGGCTTCAAAGAATGGAAAACGGTATATAATCCAACCTCCACCGGCTTGCAGTATGTTGACCACTGCGTGGGCAATGTAGGCTGGAACCAGATGAACAAATGGGTAAGTTTTTATGAAGAAGTGCTGGGTTTTCGCAACATCCTGAGCTTTGACGACAATGATATTTCAACCGAATATTCAGCCCTGATGAGTAAGGTAATGAGCAATGGCAATGGCTTTGTAAAATTCCCCATCAATGAACCTGCGGAAGGCAAAAAGAAATCACAGGTAGAAGAATACCTCGAATATTACGACGGCGAAGGCTGCCAGCACGTAGCACTGGCCACTAACGATATTGTGGAAACGGTAACAACACTGCGCGACCGGGGTGTAGAGTTCCTGAAAGTGCCCGGCACGTATTACGATGATCTGCTCAGCAGGGTAGGGCATATCGATGAAGACCTGGAGCCACTGAAAGAACTGGGCATTCTGGTTGATCGTGACGATGAAGGCTATTTATTACAGATTTTTACCCGCCCCGTTGAGGACAGGCCTACGCTGTTCTTCGAGATCATTCAACGCAAAGGCGCCAAAAGCTTTGGAAAAGGGAACTTCAAAGCCCTGTTCGAAGCCATTGAGCGGGAGCAGGAACTAAGAGGTAACCTGTAATTTATTGTTGAGAGAATCTGCTAATTTGAAAGCCCGGTAAAAGTGGTGCAAACTTCTTTTCTCCGGGCTTTCGTTTGCCGGCATTAAAATCCCGATAACCGGTAACCTTTACCTCGCATAAACATTATTCCCTATTTCTTGTTGAACCACCTGGAAATGAAGAACTCTTCCTGCTAATTTGTAATTTATAAACAATTAGCAACACCAGCGGGCATTACAGCCGATGTGAGGTGACGGCCAATGACTTGTGGTTTTTCCACAATGTGAATAAGCTAAAGTGTTTTTTGGTG